>NZ_SPKP01000009.1:0-66073 GCF_023127835.1 Pseudomonas sp. B329
CAGCCGTTACCCAAATAACGGATATGTACTCGGTCTGATCCAGCATCCTGGTCGGCCCTAAGGCCGCCATCGGGGGCAAGTCGGAACAGTCGACTCAGAGCCGCTGAATAGTCACCGCCCCCGCAGGCCCAGCCGGCCCCGGCTGCCCTTCAAGCCCCGGCCGACCCTTGTCGCCACCATCGGCGCGGTACACCAGGCAGCCCTTGGACTGCCCACCCTTGCCAGGTTTACCCGCCACGCCAGGCAACCCACCGGCACCGCCGTCCACCCAGACCTTGATTTGCTCAATCGGGAAGTCCTGCGGCAATTCCAGGCGTACCTGTGCGCCCGCCGCACCCGGCAGGCCGTCACCGCCGTTGTCACCGTTAAACCCGCGCCCGGCCGAACCCCAGGTGCAGCCTGGGTCCACGCCGTTGGCGCCATCCAGGCCCGCGTACCCTTGGGCACCGGCACCGCCGCGGGCGTCTACCGACAACGCTTCAGCAGTGAGGGAATTGATCCGCAAGGTCAGGTCACGCCCAGCCTTGGCAGGTTTTTCATGGGTGCCGGGGGCGCCGCGGGACGTGATCTGGCTACCCTGCTCCAGTTGCGCCTGGCGCACTTGCATTTGCAGCGCGCTAGCGCCGGGAACAATGGTGATGCGTGCGTCACGCCCCAGGTGCAACTCATCCACAGTGACCTGACTGATAGTGGCCGGAATCAGCAAAGTGCCATAGTCCGCCACGTCCAGGCGCTCAAGCTGCAACACGCTGGTACTGCTGGGCAAGCGCATCAACGAGTTGGTTTCGACACTGACGCTCTGGGCCAGGGCAATGGGGCTGACCAACAGGGCCAACAGAAAAACCTTACGCATCATGGGGCTCCTGAGTACTTTCAAATTTTTCTTTGAGCGCACAGTAACGACTTCTACCGGCGATTTGCCAGTGAAGGATCAAAAAACTTCCGCAGGTACGGTACAAGCCGCCGTGGCCCTGACCGCAATGTCCTAGGCTCGCACGCCCAGCCGCGCTAGTCTCTACCGTCCTGATGTGAGGATCTGCAATGACCGCTGGAATTTCTTCCCGTACACCCCAGCAAGCCCTGGCTGCCCTGCTTGAATTGCACCAGCCCAAACGCCTGCTGTTATTGGGCGCCAGCCAGTTTCCGGCGCTGGAGGCGTTTAAAACCGCGCACCCGGATGTGAACGTCTGTGTCGCCGCACCTGGGGCACTGCCTGCCGAACTGGCAGCGCAGCGTTTTGATTTGGCGCTGGTAGTCGATTGCCTTGAACACTTGCCCAAGCCTCAAGGTCTGACGCTTCTGGGCGGCATTCGAAACCTCAATGCCAGCCGGATCGCGGTGCTGGTCGACCTGCGCGCCTGCGAATGGAAGGACACCGACTTCTTTTCCCTGGCCCTGCAAGCCGGCGAGCGATTCCAGCGCGATGAGCAAGTTCTGACGCTGTTTACCTATGATCTGCTTGACTATAAACAAGTGCCCGACTGGCTCAACGCACGCTTCTGGGCCAACCCGGAGAATTTTGGAAAGTATTGGTGGTAACCCGATGAGTACATCCATTTGCCCGTGCGGCAGCGGCAATCTGCTGGATGCCTGCTGCGGCCATTATCACGCCGGCCACCCGGCGCCCTGTGCCAGTGCGTTGATGCGCTCGCGCTACAGCGCCTATGTGCTGGGCCTGGTCGATTACCTGGTGACCACCACCCTGCCCGCGCAACAGGCCGGTCTGGACCGCGACGCCATCGCCGCCTGGAGTGCGCAGAGCACCTGGCTGGGCCTCGAGGTGGAAAGCTCCGAGGTCTTCGGCGGCCAGCCGGAACACGCATTCGTCACCTTTACTGCGCGCTGGCATGACAGCACCGGCGAACATAGCCACCGCGAGCAGTCTTCTTTCGTACAGAATGAGGGGCGCTGGTACTTCATAGACCCGACGGTGGAACTGAAGGCCGGGCGTAATGACCCGTGCCTGTGCGGCAGTGGGCAGAAGTTCAAGAAGTGCTGTTCCAGCTACCTTTAATTCACTCACAGGGATAACGCCATGCTTCGGATTTATAGCTTGATGCTGGCGTTAACCCTGGGCCTGACCGGCTGCGCCTCGTGGTTCGAAGATGACTCGCCGCCGCCTCACGTATCGCTGGTGAAGGTCGAAGTCGTGCGCGCCAAGCTGCTGGAGCAGAAATTCAAACTCTACTTTCGCGTGGACAACCGCGACGATGCCGACCTGACCGTGCGCGGCCTGATCTACAAGGTCACCCTTGGCGATCTGGTGTTGACCGAAGGCGAATCCAATGAATGGCTGACCGTGCCGCCGCGCGGTCATAAAGTCTTCCGGGTCTCGGTACGTACCAACCTCTGGCCACGCGTACGCGATGTGGTGCAGATGCTGAAAAATCCCGAGCGCCCCGTGCCCTATCGCCTGGAGGGCGAGCTGAAAACCGGATTATTCATCGGTAATGACGTGCAGGTGGCTCACAATGGCGAGATAATCCCCGGCGATTTTATTCCGGAGCAACATCGATGACTCAGCAACCCCATGTCCATGGTCCTGACTGCAACCACGATCACGATCACCATGATCACGACCACGGCCATGTCCACGGGCCGAACTGCGGCCACGCTCACCAGGAACCGGTGCGCAACGCCTTGAAGGATGTTGGCCGCAACGATCCGTGCCCGTGCGGCAGCGAGAAGAAATTCAAGAAGTGCCATGGCGCATAAGCCGCACTGATGATCAAAATGTGGGAGGGGGCTTTCTCCCTCCTACATTGATTTGCACATAGCTTGAGCACTCACGCAATTACACAACTCCCGCTTGCGTCGTTTCGCCGCGCTCACTAACGTAGCGCCTTTACTGACGCTACCCCCCGCAGGAGCTTTGCCATGGCCTCGCCAGCCCTCTTACACTTTCTTCCCCGGTTCGGCGTTGCCGCGGCAGTGGCCAGTGCCTTGGGCCTGGCGGGTTGCCAGCTCCAGAACACCCAGGACACCCTGCCACCCGTGGCTGGCGTACAGCCAATCAAGGGCCTGGCACAGAATGTATCGATACGCCGTAATGCCCAAGGCATGCCGCTGATCGAAAGCAACACCTTCCACGACGCGCTGTTCAGCCTTGGTTATGTGCACGCCAGCGACCGCATTACCCAGATGGTCACTTTGCGCCTGCTGGCACAGGGCCGCCTGGCGGAAATGTCCGGGCCGCAAGTGCTGGATGTCGACCGTTTCATGCGTGCGGTCAACCTCAAGAAAAGCGCGGGCGAGCTGTACAACGCCTCGTCGCCGCGCCTCAAGCGCTTCTTTGAAGTGTATGCCCGGGGCGTCAATGCCTACCTGTTCCGCTATCGCGACAAGCTGCCGGCGGACCTGGCCCAAAGCGGTTACACACCCGAATACTGGAAGCCGGAAGACTCGGCGCTGCTGTTCTGCCTGCTCAATTTCAGCGAGTCGAGCAACCTGCAGGAAGAGATTTCGTCCTTGGTGCTGGCGCAAAAGGTCGGCGTCGACAAACTCGCCTGGCTCATCCCAAGCGCGCCGGACGAAGCCGTGCCGCTGGCCGAGGCCGACAAGCTCAAGGGCGTGAACCTGGGGCAGATCAGCGGCCTCGCCGCCCTGGACACGGTAAGCCAGCAGTTGAGCGGCCTCAACACGCTCGGGGTCACCACCTCAAGCAACTGGGCCATCGCCCCGCAACGCAGCCGCAGCGGCAAAAGCCTGCTGGCCAACGATATCGCCGCCACGCCACAAGCCCCGTCGCCATGGAGCTACGTGCAGATTCGCGCGCCTAAATATCAGGCCGTGGGTGCTTCGATCGCTGGCCTGCCGACCCTGCTATCCGGTTTCAACGGCAAGGTGGCGTGGAGCATGAGCGCGGTCAAGGGCGACACCCAGGACCTGTTCCTGGAGAAGGTCAAGCGCCAGGGCAACGCGTTGTACTACGAGAACAACGGCAAATGGCTGCCGGCTGGCGTGCGCAACGAAACCTTCTTTATCAAGGGCCAGCGCTCGATTCGCGAAACGGTGTACGAAACCCGTCACGGCGCGCTGCTCAATAGCAGCCAGGCCCTCACCAGCAGTCTTGGCCTGGCCCTGCAGACTGCCGACTTCAAGGAAGACAAGAGCCTGGACGCGTTCTTCGACCTGTCCCGTGCGCAAAACGCCGGCAAGGCCTCGGACGCCACTCGCGAGATTCGCGCCATCGCGTTGAACATGATCTTTGCCGACGCCAGCAATATCGGCTGGCAAGTCACCGGTCGCTTCCCCAACCGCCGCGAGGGCGAGGGCCTGTTGCCATCGCCGGGTTGGGACACGCGCTTTGACTGGGACGGTTATGCCGATGCGATGCTGCACCCCTACGACCAGGACCCGGCCCAGGGCTGGATCGGCACGGCCAACCAGCGCACCGCACCGCGTGGCTACGGGATGCAGTTGTCCAACTCCTGGGACGCACCGGAGCGCAGCGAACGTCTGGCGCAATTGGCCGGTGCCGGCAAGCATGACAGCCGCAGCCTGATTGCCATGCAATACGACCAGACCACGACCTTCGCCGCCAAGCTCAAGAGCATGTTCCAGGCCCCGGGCATGGCCCAGCCGCTCAAACAGGCAATCGACGCCCTGCCGCCAGCGGAGCGCGCCAAGGCTCGCGAAGCACTGGAGCGCCTGATGGCATTCGATGGTCGCCTTGCGCCAACCTCGGCTGACGCGGCGATCTACGAGCTGTTCCTGCAGGAAAGCGCCAGGCAGATTTTCCTCGACAAACTCGGCCCGCAAGGCAGCGCCAGCTGGAAAGCCTTTGTCAGCAACGCCAGCCTGTCCTACTCAGCCATCGCCGACCACCTGCTGGGCCGCGAAGACAGCCCGTTCTGGGATGACACGCGGACCGCGCAAAAAGAAGACAAACCGGCGATCCTGGCCCGCACGCTTGCCGCCGCTATCACTGCCGGTGACAGCCAACTGGGTGCCGATCACAAAGCCTGGCAGTGGGGCAAGCTGCACAGCACCACCTGGAAAAACACCAGTGGCCAGGTGATTCGCGGCCCCTTCGCCAGTGGTGGCGACCACAACACCTTGAACCCGGCGCCGTATAACTGGGGCGAGGATTTCAACACCACCCAGGTGTCGGCGCTGCGCATGATCATCGACTTCGGCCTGGCCGAACCCATGCTGGGCCAGGGCGGTATCGGCCAGTCCGGCAACCCGGCCAGCCCGAACTATGCCAACGGCATTGACCCGTCGCTCAAGGCGCAATACCTGAGTTTCCCGATGCAGCCGCAGAACTTTGAAAAGGTGTACGGCAAGGCCAGGTTGACCCTCACGCCCGGCAAGTAACCCGGTTTCCCAGCAGAAACCGAATCCAAATGTGGGAGGGGGCTTGCTCCCGATAGCGGTGTGACAGTCAACACATTCATTGACTGAACTACTGCTATCGGGAGCACGCCCCCTCCCACATTTGGATCCCATGCATTCAGATAGAACTTCTACACCCAGCCCCGCCTCATAACTAACAAGCCCATCTCCCCGGTCACCCCATGGACCTCGTCATCGCCCGCCCCGAAGGCCTCTATTGCCCTGCGGGTGATTTTTATATCGACCCCTGGCACCCGGTGGAGCGCGCCGTGATCACCCACGCCCACGGCGATCATGCGCGCACCGGCAACCAACATTACCTGGCCGCGGCCCCCGGCGAAGGTATCCTGCGCTGGCGCCTGGGCCAGGACATCAACCTGCAAACCCTGGCCTATGGCGAGCAGTTGCTGCATCACGGCGTGACCTTGAGTTTCCATCCGGCCGGGCACGTGCTCGGTTCGGCTCAGGTGCGCCTGGAATATCAGGGTGAAGTCTGGGTCGCGTCCGGCGACTATAAAGTCGAACCCGATGGCACCTGTGCGCCTTTCGAACCGGTGCGTTGCCACACCTTTATCACCGAATCCACTTTTGGCCTGCCGATCTACCGATGGCAGCCCCAAGCGCAGATCTTTGCCGGGATCAATGACTGGTGGCAGGCCAATATCGCCACTGGCAAGGCCAGCGTGCTGTTCTGCTATTCCTTCGGCAAGACCCAGCGCATTCTGCATGGCCTCGACGCCAGCATCGGTCCGATCCTCAGCCATGGCGCCGTCGAGCCGTTGAACCGGGTCTACCGCGAGGCCGGCATCTACATTCCCGAAACCCTGTATGCCGGGGATTTCAAGAAGACCGACCCGTTGCTGCGCCAAGCCTTGATCATCGCCCCGCCCTCCGCCGGCGGCAGCACCTGGATGCGCCGTTTTGGCGACTACAGCGACGCCTTCGCCAGCGGCTGGATGCGCCTGCGCGGTACACGGCGCCGGCGTGGGGTGGATCGCGGCTTTGTACTGTCAGACCATGCCGATTGGCCCGGGCTGCTGTGGGCCATCGAACAAACCGGCGCCGAACGGGTGATGGTTACCCACGGTTCGGTCGGCGTGCTGGTACGCCACCTGCGAGAAAAGGGCCTGGACGCCCAGGGCTTCAGCACCGAATACGGTGATGACGAAGAAGAGGCCACGGCATGAAAGCCTTCGCCGAGCTGTACGCCAACCTTGACGCCACCACCTCCAGCAATGCCAAGCTCGCAGCCCTGCAAGCCTACTTTCTGCAAGCGCCGCCGGAAGATGCGGCATGGGCGGTGTACTTCCTCTCCGGAGGGCGACCACGGCAACTGGTGCCCACACGCTTGCTCAGGGATATGGCGACTGAGGCGGCGAGCATCGAGCCGTGGTTGTTCGAAGAGAGCTACCAGTCCGTAGGCGACCTGGCCGAAACCATCTCCCTGCTGCTCCCCGAATCGACCTACAGCTCTGAAGACGGGCTTGCCGTGTGGCTGGAAGAAAAACTGCTGCCGCTGCGCGGTCTATCGCCCATGGACCTTGCCGCGCGCCTGCCGGCGCTATGGGCGCAACTGGATCAACCGAGCCTGATGGTGTGCATCAAGTTGATCACCGGCAGCTTTCGCGTCGGCGTCTCCAAGCTGCTGGTTACCCGCGCCCTTGCCGCCATGGCCAATCTGGATAGCAAGCGCGTGGCGCAGCGGTTGGTGGGCTATACCGACCTGTCCAACCGTCCTACAGCCGAGGGTTATCTCAAGCTGATCGCTGCCGAATCATCCGACGAACATGCACAACGTGGCGGGCAGCCGTATCCGTTTTTTCTCGCCCACGGGCTGGCGCAACCCGTCGAGCAATTCGACAGCCTGCTCGGCCCCCCCGCCGACTGGCAGGTGGAATGGAAGTTCGATGGCATCCGTGCGCAGTTGGTCAAGCGCGAGGGGCGCCTGTGGATCTGGTCACGAGGCGAAGAGTTGGTGACCGAGCGTTTCCCCGAGCTTCACAGCCTGGTCAGTGGCCTGCCCGACGGCACGGTGATCGATGGCGAAATCGTGGTGTGGAAAGACGCGGTGCAACCCTTTGCGCTGCTGCAACAGCGGATCGGTCGCAAAACCCTGAGTAAAAAGGTGCTTGAGGATGCGCCCGTCGCCGTGCTCGCTTACGACCTGCTGGAGTATCAGGGCGACGACTGGCGCAACCACATCCAGGCCGAGCGCCGCACGCAATTGGAACAGGTGATCGCTGTGTGCAACCAACCGGTGCTGTTGCCTTCGCCGCTGATCGAGGGGCCAACCTGGGCAGCGCTGGCGACCCAACGCGAAGCCTCTCGCAGCCTTGGTGTTGAAGGCATGATGCTCAAGGATCGCAAGGGCCTGTACGGTGTGGGCCGCACCAAGGACATGGGCCTGTGGTTCAAATGGAAGGTCGACCCCTTCAGCGTCGACGCCGTGTTGATCTACGCCCAGCGCGGCCATGGCCGGCGCGCCAGCCTGTACAGCGACTACACCTTCGCGGTATGGGACGGCCCGCCGGGCAGCGAGCGCACGTTGGTGCCGTTCGCCAAGGCCTATTCCGGGCTGACCGACGAGGAAATGCGCAAGGTCGATGCGATTGTGCGCAAAACCACCGTGGAGAAGTTCGGCCCGGTCAGCAGCGTGACGCCAAGCATGGTGTTTGAATTGGGGTTTGAGGGTATCGCCCTGTCCAAGCGGCATAAGAGCGGGATTGCGGTGCGGTTTCCGCGCATGTTGCGCTGGCGTCAGGACAAGACGGTGGAAGAGGCTGACAACCTCGCCACACTGCAAGACCTACTGACTTGACATAAATCCCTGTGGGAGGGGCTTGCTCCCTCCCACATTGGGATCCCCACAGACCTGCAATGGTGCACTAACTTTCAGATGCCCATTTTCGGGCATCTCCTACACTCAGCCTTGCCTTATCCCACCTTTTAAAAAGCCCGTCCGGAACTATGGTGCAGAAATTGCTACTTGTGCTGCGTCTGACACCGTTCAGTAACAGTCCTAAACGCGCCACAAGCGCTTATCTTGGTTTCCAGGGAATACATAATGAAAAAAGCATTGCTGACCCTTTCTGCACTGGCTCTGTGCATGGCCGCTGGTGTCGCTACCGCCAAGGAATACAAGGAATTGCGTTTTGGTGTCGACCCGTCCTACGCACCGTTCGAATCCAAAGCCGCCGACGGCAGCCTGGTGGGCTTCGATATCGACCTGGGCAATGCGATCTGCGCGGAGCTGAAGGTCAAGTGCAAGTGGGTTGAAAGTGACTTCGACGGCATGATCCCAGGCCTTAAGGCCAACAAGTTCGATGGCGTGATTTCGTCCATGACCGTAACGCCGGTGCGCGAAAAGGCAATCGACTTCTCCACCGAGCTGTTCTCCGGCCCTACGTCGCTGGTGTTCAAGAAAGGGGCTGGCTACTCGACACCTGAGTCCCTCAAGGGCAAGTCCGTGGGCTACGAGCAAGGCACCATCCAGGAAGCCTACGCCAAGGCCGTGCTGGACAAAGCCGGGGTAACCACCAAGGCCTACGCCAACCAGGATCAGGTGTATGCCGACCTGACCTCCGGCCGCCTCGACGCGTCGGTGCAGGACATGCTGCAAGCCGAACTGGGCTTTCTCAAGTCGCCGGCTGGCGCCGGTTATGAAGTCAGCGCCGCCATCGACGACCCGTTGCTGCCGTCGAAAACTGCTGTCGGTATCAAAAAAGGTAACACTGAACTGAAGGCGCTTTTGGATAAAGGTATCAAAGCGTTACACGATGATGGCACCTACGCCACCATCCAGAAGAAACACTTTGGCGATTTGAACCTGTACAGCGGCAAATAATGCCTGGAGCGCCCCTCCCTGCAGGGGCGCTTTTCTATCGCCATAGGTCCTGATTTATGTTCGAAGAACTGTTGCAAACCCTCGGGTTGAGCGCGCTCAGCTTGAAGGGTTTCGGCCCGCTGTTGCTGCAAGGCACCTGGATGACCATCAAGTTGTCGGTGCTGTCCCTGGCCGTCAGCGTACTGCTGGGCCTGCTCGGCGCCAGCGCCAAACTGTCCAGCCTGCCGTTCCTGCGCATTCCCGCCCAGCTCTACACCACGCTGATTCGCGGGGTGCCCGACTTGGTGCTGATGCTGCTGATTTTCTACAGCCTGCAAACCTGGCTCAGCAGCTTTACCGACTTCATGGAATGGGAATATATCGAGATCGACCCGTTCAGCGCCGGGGTGATCACCCTGGGCTTTATCTACGGCGCCTATTTCACCGAAACGTTTCGCGGCGCTATCCTCGCCGTGCCCCGCGGCCAACTGGAAGCCGCCACTGCTTACGGGCTCAAGCGCGGGCAGCGGTTTCGCTACGTGACCTTCCCGCAGATGATGCGCTTCGCCCTGCCGGGCATAGGCAATAACTGGATGGTGATGCTCAAGGCCACCGCGCTGGTATCGATCATCGGCCTGGCAGACCTGGTGAAAGCCGCCCAGGATGCGGGCAAAAGTACCTATCAACTGTTCTACTTCCTGGTACTCGCCGCGCTGATCTACCTGTTGATCACCAGCGCCTCCAACTTTGTCTTGCGCCGTCTGGAACGTCGCTACTCCGCCGGCGCCCGGGAGGCAGTGCGATGATCGAGCTATTGCAGGAATACTGGCGCCCCTTCCTTTATAGCGACGGCCAGCACGTCACCGGCCTTGCCATGACGATGTGGTTGCTGACGGCTGCACTGGTCATCGGCTTTCTGGTGTCGATCCCGCTGTCCATCGCCCGCGTCTCGCGCAAGCGCCTGGTACGTTGGCCGGTGCAGTTCTACACCTACCTGTTTCGCGGTACGCCGCTCTATATCCAGTTGCTGATCTGCTACACCGGTATCTACAGCATTGCCGCCGTACGCGAACAACCGCTGCTGGATGCGTTTTTTCGCGACGCGATGAACTGCACCATCCTGGCCTTCGCGCTCAACACTTGCGCCTACACCACGGAGATTTTCGCCGGGGCGATCCGCAGCATGGCGCATGGCGAAGTCGAGGCGGCCAAGGCTTACGGCCTCAGCGGCTGGAAGTTGTACGCCTACGTGATCATGCCGTCAGCGCTGCGCCGTGCGTTGCCCTATTACAGCAACGAAGTGATCCTGATGCTGCACTCGACCACGGTGGCGTTTACCGCAACGATCCCGGACATCCTGAAAGTGGCACGGGACGCCAACTCCGCCACCTTCATGACCTTTCAATCATTTGGCATCGCCGCGTTGATCTACCTGGCGGTGACCTTTGCCCTGGTCGGCCTGTTCCGCCTGGCGGAGCGCCGCTGGCTGGCCTTTCTCGGGCCGAGCCACTAAGGAGCCTTCATGCGCCATCAGCGACATGACCTGATCGCGCCGGTGCCCGGCACGGCGCGGCAGATCCACAGTTTTCACTTCGGCCCGCAGCAGGCCGCAGGCAAGGTCTACATCCAGTCGTCGCTGCACGCCGATGAATTGCCGGGCATGTTGGTGGCCTGGCATTTGAAAGTACGCCTGGCCGAGTTGGCCGCGGCCGGGCGCTTGCGTAGCGAAATCGTGCTGGTGCCGGTCGCCAACCCGGTGGGCCTCGAACAAGTGTTGATGGACATCCCCTTGGGCCGCTATGAACTGGAAAGCGGGCAGAACTTCAATCGCCTGTTCGTCGACCTTGGCGAAGAGGTCGGCAACCAGGTCGAAGAGCTGCTAGGCGATGATCCCCAGCACAATGCCCGCTTGATCCGCAGCGCATTGTCCAGCGCCCTCGCCGCGCACACCGCCCAGACCCAACTGCAATCCCAACGCCTGGTACTGCAACGCCTGGCCTGTGATGCCGACATGGTGCTCGACCTGCATTGCGACTTCGAAGCCGTGGCGCACCTGTACACCACACCTGAAGCCTGGCCACAGGTAGAGCCATTGGCGCGGTACCTCGGCTCCGAGGCCAACCTGCTGGCCACCGACTCCGGCGGGCAGTCCTTTGATGAGTGTTTCACCCTGGTGTGGTGGCAGTTGCAGCAACGTTTTGGCGAGCGCTTCCCGATTCCCATGGGCAGTTTTTCGGTGACCGTCGAACTGCGCGGCCAGGGCGATGTAAACCATGGTCTTGCCGCGCTGGACTGCCAGGCCATCATCGATTACCTGATCCACTTCGGCGCCATTACCGGCGATGTGACGCCCCTGCCCGCCCTGGCTTACCCGGCCACGCCATTGGCGGGTGTGGAGCCCGTCACCAGCCCAGTCGGCGGCTTGCTGGTGTTCAGTGCCTTGCCGGGTCAATACCTGGAGGCCGGGCAACTGCTCGCCGAAATCATCGATCCCATTACCGACCGCGTAACGCCGGTGCGCTGCGAGCACACCGGCCTGCTGTACGCCCGTTCGCTGCGACGCATGGCCACTGCCGGGATGGTCATCGGCCATATCGCCGGCACGCAGGCCTACCGCAGCGGCTATCTACTTTCGACTTGAGGATGCACGCCCCATGTACAAACTGACCGTTGAAGGCCTGCATAAAAGCTATGGCGACAATGAAGTGCTCAAAGGTGTTTCGCTCAAGGCCAGGACCGGTGACGTGATCAGCCTGATCGGCGCCAGCGGCTCCGGCAAGAGCACGTTCCTGCGCTGTATCAACTTCCTGGAAACCCCCAACGATGGCGCCATGACCCTGGACGGCCAGGCGATCCGCATGGTCAGCGACCGCCACGGTATGCGCGTGGCCGACGACGCCGAGCTGCAACGCTTGCGCACACGGCTGGCGATGGTGTTCCAGCACTTCAACCTGTGGAGCCATATGAGCGTGCTGGAAAACATCACCATGGCCCCGCGCCGCGTGCTGGGGTGCAGCAAGAAAGACGCCGAAGACCGCGCCCGCCGCTATCTGGACAAGGTCGGGCTGCCGGCACGTGTAGCCGATCAGTACCCGGCGTTCCTGTCTGGCGGCCAGCAACAGCGGGTAGCCATCGCCCGCGCCCTGGCGATGGAGCCTGAGGTGATGCTGTTCGATGAACCCACCTCGGCCCTCGACCCGGAACTGGTGGGTGAAGTGTTGAAGGTGATCCAGGGCCTGGCCGAGGAAGGCCGCACCATGATCATGGTGACTCACGAGATGAGCTTTGCGCGCAAGGTCTCAAGCCAGGTGCTGTTCCTGCACAAGGGCCTGGTGGAAGAGCAAGGCACCCCCGAGGATGTGCTGGGCAATCCGAAAAGCGAGCGCCTGCAGCAGTTTCTAAGTGGCAATTTGAAGTAAACCTTTGTGACGCCTGGAGGGTCTCTGCAATAGAGCCTCCAGAGCGTCCGCTGCCGCATGGCAAAAAACCCCGATTTCGCCAAACAATGGTTTGCCGCCAAAGGTTGGAAACCGTTCGCCTTTCAGAAACATGTATGGGCAGCGGTCAAGGCTGGCCAGTCAGGGCTGCTGCATGCCAGTACCGGTGCAGGTAAAACCTATGCCTTGTGGTTCGCCGCCCTCAACCGTTTCGCCATCACCCGCCCGCCCGCTACCGGCAAGCGCAAGCCACCCGCTGAACCATTGACGGTGCTGTGGATCACGCCGATGCGTGCCTTGGCTGCCGATTCCGCACGTGCACTGCAGGCACCCTTGGACGCCCTGCAAATTCCCTGGAGCGTGGGCCTGCGTACCGGCGACACCAGCAGCAGCGAGCGCGCACGCCAGACCCGCCGCCAACCCACCGCTCTGGTCACCACCCCGGAAAGCCTGACGCTGATGCTCGCACGGGCCGACAGTGAGACGAGCCTGGCGCACCTGCGCATGGTGATCGTGGATGAATGGCACGAGCTGATCGGCAATAAGCGCGGCGTGCAGTTGCAACTGGCGCTGGCGCGCTTGCGGCGCTGGCACCCTGAGTTGATGGTGTGGGGCATTTCCGCGACGCTGGGTAATCAGGCCCACGCTTTGGAGGTTCTGGTCCCACAGGGCGGTGGGATCAATGTACAGGGGCAGACGGCCAAGGCACTGCAGGTCGACACCTTGCTGCCGCCCGTCACCGAGCGCTTTCCCTGGGCCGGGCATATCGGCTTGAAGATGTTGCCGCAAGTGGTCGCAGAGGTAGAGGCCAGCAGCAGTTGCCTGGTCTTTACCAACACCCGGGCGCAATCGGAGATCTGGTATCAGGCGATTCTCGATGCCCGCCCGGACTGGGCCGGATTGATTGCCCTGCACCACGGCTCGTTATCGCGGGAGACCCGGGATTGGGTGGAGCGAGCATTGAAAGATGGGCAGCTCAAGGCGGTGGTGTGCACCTCCAGCCTCGACTTGGGTGTGGACTTCCTGCCGGTGGAGCGAGTGTTGCAGATCGGCTCCGCGAAAGGTGTGGCGCGGCTGATGCAACGCGCCGGGCGCTCCGGCCATGCACCGGGTCGGCCGTCACGGGTGACGCTGGTGCCGACCCATAGCCTGGAGCTGGTGGAGGCGGCTGCCGCCCAGGATGCAATTGCGCAGCGGCGCATCGAAGCGCGGGAATCGCCACACAAGCCGCTGGATGTGCTCGTGCAACACTTGGTCAGCATGGCCCTGGGGGGTGGGTTTACCCCGGATGCGCTGCTGGCGGAAGTGCGCGGCGCCTGGGCCTATCGCGATCTCACCGAAGCGGATTGGGCCTGGGCCCTGGGGTTTGTACGCCATGGTGGCCTGTCACTTACCGCCTATCCGGATTACCGCCGTGTTGAGCCCGATGAGCATGGCATCTGGCGTGTCCCGGATGCCCGCCTGGCACGCCGTCACCGCATGAGCGTCGGTACCATCGTCAGCGATGCCAGTATCCAGTTGAAATTCTGGAGCAAGGGTGGCGGCGGCAAGAACCTGGGCAGTGTCGAAGAGGGCTTTATTGCGCGGCTCAAGCCGGGGGATGGGTTTCTGTTCGCCGGGCGTTTGCTGGAATTGGTGCGCGTGGAAAACATGACCGCCTACGTGCGCCGCAGCAGAGCGAAAAAAGCCGCGGTGCCACGCTGGAATGGCGGGCGTATGCCGCTTTCCAATGAACTGGCCCAGGCGGTGGTCGAACGTTTTGATGCGGCGGCGCATGGGCACTTCGACGGCCCGGAGATGCAGGCGGTACAACCGTTGTTGCACACCCAACTGCGCTGGTCTGGCCTGCCGACGCGCGACAACCTGCTCGCCGAAACCCTGCAATCGCGAGAAGGCTGGCACCTGTTTCTGTACCCCTTCGCCGGCCGTCAGGTACACCTGGGCTTGGCGAGCTTATTGGCGTGGCGGGTCAGTCAGCAGCAGCCGATGACCTTCTCCATAGCCGTGAATGATTATGGCCTGGAACTGTTGAGCGCCACGCCAGTGAACTGGTCGTTGTTGTTGAATACGGCGTTGCTGAGCCCACAGCGCTTGCTGGAGGATGTGGCCGCCAGCCTTAACGCAGGAGAACTGGCCCTGCGCCGCTTTCGCGAAATCGCGCGGATCGCCGGGCTGGTGTTCGCCGGGTATCCCGGTTCGCCGAAAAGCACGCGGCAGGTGCAGGCTTCCAGCGGATTATTCTTTGAAGTGTTCAAGCAATATGACCCGCAGAACCTGCTGCTGGCCCAGGCAGGGGAAGAAGTCTTGCGCGATGAGTTGGATATTCGTCGGCTGGAAGAGACATTAAGTCATCTATCGGCACTGAAACTGGACGTGCATACGATTCAGCGGCCCACGCCCCTGGCCTTCCCGCTGTTGGTGGAACGGATGCGCGAAAGCATGAGTTCGGAGAAGTTGTCGGAGCGCATCGCACGGATGGTCAAGGACCTGGAAAAAGTCGCCGACAAAGGAAAAGCTTGATGCATTGTGCACTGACGCTTGCAGGCGAAGAACTGTGGTTATTGGCGGACAAGGCCGTGTACTGGCCCGCTCGTCAGTGCCTGCTTATTGCCGATGCGCACTTTGGCAAAGCATCGGCCTATCGCAGCCTGGGACAACCTGTGCCCCAGGGCACCACCACGACGAATCTGGAACGCCTGGACAGGCTGTTGTCGGCACTGCCGTGCGCGCAGTTGATCTTTCTCGGTGACTTCCTGCATGGCCCAGGTTCTCACGCCAGCGGCACCCTCAGCGCGATCCGGGCCTGGCGTGCACGCAATGGCGAACTGGCCTTGACCTTGATTCGCGGCAATCACGATAAACGCGCCGGCGATCCCCCGGACGACTTGAGAATTGAGGTGGTCCCGGAGCCGCTATTGATGGGCCCTTTCGCCTTGCAACACGAACCCGACGTTCACCCCAGCCACCACGTATTGGCGGGGCACGTGCATCCGGTGTATCGCTTGCGCGGCAAAGGCCGTCAGCGCTTGCGCCTGCCGTGCTTCCAGATCGGTGAGCGGGTCAGCCTGCTGCCGGCGTTTGGCGCATTTACGGGAGGTTATGCCGTGGAGCAGGGTGATGACCGCCGAATCTTTGTGATCGGCGATCAAACCGTTTGGCCGATTCAGTGAAGTGCTGACCGGCCGTCCGAATATCAGGCGACGGGGGCCGGTGGTGGCTCGTCAGGCAGGGTAGGCTCACCTGGTTCGGTGGGCTGTGGGTAATCGGGCTCTGGTTGGCCGGGGGGAATGCCGCCCGCGTGAGCGGGGTTAGCCATCAGGGACCAGGCCAGAACACCAATCTGGTTGGGTTCAAGCCGGGCGAGTTCTGCGCTGATTCGCGGGTCGATCTTCATAAGGTACTCCTCAAGCGTGGCCCGACGCGTTTTGCACGCGCCGAGGCAGTACACCTGAATAGAGTCACTTTGTGCAGACTAATTCCCTTTAACCGTAGGAGCTTTCGATCAAGCGCGTGGGAGAGTGACGCCACGTTGGCCCTGGTACTTGCCGGCGCGGTCTTTGTAGGACACTTCACAAGCCTCGTCGGACTGCAGGAACAGCATCTGTGCCACGCCCTCATTGGCATAGATCTTTGCTGGCAAGGTGGTGGTGTTGGAGAACTCCAGGGTCACATGACCTTCCCACTCCGGCTCAAGCGGGGTGACGTTGACGATAATGCCGCAACGAGCGTAAGTGCTTTTACCCAGGCAGATGGTCAATACGTCGCGGGGAATGCGGAAGAATTCCACGGTACGCGCCAGGGCGAAGGAGTTGGGCGGGATGATGCACACGTCGCTCTTGACGTCGACGAAGCTTTTTTCATCGAAGTTCTTCGGATCGACAATCGCCGAATTGATGTTGGTGAACACCTTGAATTCATCGGCGCAACGCACGTCATAGCCATAGCTGGAGACCCCGTACGAAATCACCCGCTCATCACCTTCGCCACGAATCTGGCGCTCGACGAACGGCTCGATCATGCCGTGTTCCTGCGCCATGCGGCGAATCCACTTGTCCGATTTGATGCTCATGGCGGTGTCCTGAATAGCGAGGTGGAAAAATCTGTGGGCCATCTTACCGGGGCCAGCCTTGGGGTTCAAAGGCCGCAAGGGTTTTCTTGATCAAAGCCCTGCCCGCTATAAGCCTCAGCCAACGCGGCCGGGGCCGGGATTGCCGTCAGGGATGGCTGTAAATACCACCGCCAGTCACGAAAATAGAGAAACCTTCGGAAATACCATTGGCACGTTCCGGAAAAAGGGTTAAGGTGGCGCCACTGTGCTGCTTGTGTCACTGAGAATCTCTACACGATATGTTGAATTTCGATCCAACCATCTCCAAGAATTTTTCCTGCTCTTTGCACTCAGTCTCGGCCAGGGCTTTTCCTGAGTCGCAGTTAACTTTGTCCAAGGAGTTACACCATGTCTAATCGCCAAACTGGTACCGTTAAGTGGTTCAACGATGAAAAAGGCTTCGGCTTCATCACTCCACAATCCGGTGACGACCTGTTCGTTCACTTCAAAGCTATCCAATCCGACGGCTTCAAAAGCCTGAAAGAAGGCCAACAGGTTTCTTTCATCGCTACCCGCGGTCAGAAAGGCATGCAAGCTGAAGAAGTTCAAGTTATCTAACTTGTACTGACTCAGTCGAAAAAACCCCGCCCTTAAAAGCGGGGTTTTTTTTGCCTGGATTTTGAGAGAGGCCTGAACAAAAGCCGGGCATAAAAAATGTGGGAGGGGGCGTGCCCCCTCCCACATCCAAGCTTTCAAGCTGCGTCGCTTACTGGAACAACGACTCACTCGACAAGCCATTCTTCTCAAGGATCTCACGCAAGCGCTTGAGGCCCTCCACCTGGATCTGCCGCACCCGCTCACGGGTCAGGCCAATCTCCAGGCCTACATCTTCCAGGGTGCTGCTCTCGTGACCACGCAGGCCGAAGCGGCGAATCACCACCTCACGCTGCTTGTCCGTAAGCTCTGACAGCCACTGGTCAATACTTTGGGAAAGATCATCGTCCTGCAACAGCTCGCAGGGATCGGTCGGGCGATCATCCGTCAGGGTGTCCAGCAGGGTTTTATCCGAATCCGGCCCCAGCGAGACATCGACCGACGATACACGCTCGTTAAGGCCCAGCATGCGCTTGACCTCCCCTACCGGTTTTTCCAGCAGGTTGGCGATCTCTTCAGGCGAAGGTTCATGATCGAGTTTTTGCGTCAGCTCACGCGCCGCCCGCAGGTAGACGTTGAGCTCCTTGACCACATGGATCGGCAGCCGGATCGTGCGGGTCTGATTCATGATCGCCCGTTCGATGGTCTGGCGAATCCACCAGGTGGCATACGTCGAGAAGCGGAAGCCCCGCTCGGGGTCGAACTTCTCCACCGCCCGAATCAAGCCCAGGTTGCCCTCTTCGATCAAGTCCAGCAGCGACAGCCCACGATTGACGTAGCGTCGGGCGATTTTCACCACCAGGCGCAGATTGCTTTCAATCATGCGTTTGCGCCCAGCCGGATCGCCCTTCTGCGACAAGCGCGCAAAATGGACTTCTTCTTCGGGAGTGAGCAGAGGGGAAAAGCCGATTTCATTGAGGTACAACTGAGTCGCATCGAGCGCCCGGGTGTAGTCAATGTACTTGTGTTGCTTTAACGCGGAGGCGTTCCTGGATTTGGTACGAACTGAAGGTGGTGCCGCTCCTTCATTATCTGACATCGGATCCGTATCGATGCCGGTCTCCATAAGGAGAACCTCATCGTCGATGTCAAACTCCGGCGCTTCTTTACTGAGAGCCATTGTTATAGTCCTTTGGTGAGTTCGACCTCAAGCTCAAGCGACGCCTTTATCCTTGGCAACGCTGGAGCCTGTTCCTTCTACGTGAGGGAACAGGCTGTGCAACACATCAACGACGGGGCAGGAATTGCAGCGGATCTACAGGCTTCCCTTGGCGGCGAATCTCAAAGTGCAGTTTCACCCGGTCTGTGCCCGTTGAACCCATTTCGGCAATTGTCTGTCCGACTTTGACCTGCTGCCCCTCCCGAACCAACAGCCTGCGGTTATGACCGTAGGCACTGACGTAGGTATCGCTGTGTTTGATGATGACCAGCTCGCCGTAGCCCCGTAGACCACTCCCGGCGTACACCACTGTCCCATCAGACGCAGCTAAAACAGGCTGTCCCAAATCCCCGGCGATATCAATGCCTTTATTCAAACTACCGTTTGAAGAGAATTTTCCAATCAGTACGCCATTTGAAGGCCATCCCCAGCCGGTCGGCGCCGGCCCTGCAGGTGGCAACGGCGCGGGTGCGGGCTTGCTTGCAACGCTAGGCGAAGCACTGCCTGCAGGCCGGGTGATGACGGTGGTTTTGCTCGAAGACGATGGCGAAGATCCCGACTTTGTCACAACTGCCGTAGCCGCCGAACCTGTGCGGCCATCGAAACGAATGGTCTGCCCTGGATGAATGGTGTAGGGCACGGGAATGTTGTTACGAGCGGCCAGCGCCTTGTAGTCCCAGCCATAACGGAAGGCAATGGAGAACAGTGTGTCGCCTTTGCGCACCACATACTGGCCCGTGGTCACCGTGGGCCGCTGCGGTGCTGCGTTGGTGCGGTCAACGACACGCGCACCGCCCGATGGCGTGCTCGAGCAGGCGGCCAATAAGGAACTCAAGACAAGGCCAAGCACCAGTCGCTGAAAGCTTGTTTTACTCATTCGCTGCGCAGGACCTGTGAGACTCACCCGCCGCTCCCTTTGTGGTGGCTGAACGTTAACGCCTGGATCAGGCTTGAAATATGACGCAAGTATAACTGGGCATTGGCTTTTTACTGGCACCCGACTGAAACGAAAAATTCATCTTGTTCAATTGCGGCTGCCAAGCCTGTTGATTCAATAGACCCCGGCGTAAGACACATCCTCGCCAGCAGAATTCACTGCCAGGGAATAAATGCTCAGGCCAAGGGGCCATTCAACAGCGGCACGAAGCGCACCGCGCCCAGCACGTGCCGGGAAAAACCTTCTTCCTCGCGGATAATAAGCATCAACTGTTGCACTTCGCCGGAGCCCACCGGGATGACCAGCCGCCCGCCCGGCGCCAACTGATCCAACAGAGCTTGAGGCACATCGGTGGCCACGGCGGTGACAATAATGCCGTTGTACGGCGCCAGCGCCGGCCAGCCTTCCCAGCCATCGCCCCAGCGAAACACCACGTTGCGCAGGTTCAGTTCTACCAGGCGCTCCTTGGCACGGTCCTGCAGCACCTTGATGCGCTCTACCGAAAACACTCGCTCTACCAACTGTGACAGCACAGCTGTCTGGTAACCGGAGCCGGTGCCGATCTCCAGCACCTTGTCCAGGGGCCCGGCCGCCAGCAACAGCTCGCTCATGCGCGCAACCATGTAGGGCTGGGAGATGGTCTGGTTGTGGCCGATAGGCAACGCCGTGTCTTCATAGGCGCGGTGCGCCAGGGCCTCATCGACAAACAGGTGCCGCGGCGTACGCCGAATCACTTCCAGCACCTGGGCGTTGGACAAGCCTTCTTCGTACAGACGCTGGATCAACCGCTCCCGGGTGCGCTGGGAAGTCATCCCGATGCCACGGCGCAACAAGTCGTCTTGTTCACGAGCCATCAACGCAGTCCCTCCAGCCAGCCATCGAGGCCACTGAAGGCATCACTGAAGGTGCGATCCAATTGCAACGGGGTAATTGACACATAGCCTTGCATCACCGCATGAAAATCCGTGCCTTCCCCGCCATCCTCGGCATCACCGGCCGCGGCGATCCAATAGCCTTCCTTGCCACGCGGGTCGACCACCTTCAGGGGCGCCGCCGCTCGCGCGCGATGGCCCAGGCGCGTCAGCTGGATACCGCGGATACGGTCGAGGGGCAGATTGGGAATATTCACGTTGAGTACCGTACGCGGCGGCAGGTCCAGAGACTCATGGGCCTGCACCAGCTTGCGCGCGAAATACGCCGCGGTCGCCAGGTTATCCAGTTGCCGCGAAGCAAAGGAAAAGGCGAACGCGGTGCGCCCCAGGAAGCGCCCTTCAAGGGCCGCCGCCACGGTGCCGGAATACAGCACGTCATCACCCAGGTTGGCGCCCAGGTTGATTCCCGACACCACCAAGTCCGGCTCATGCTCCAGCAAACTGTTGATTGCCAGGTGCACGCAGTCGGTGGGGGTGCCGTTTACGCTGATAAAGCCATTGGCCAGAACCTGCGGGTGCAGCGGACGGTCGAGCGTCAGCGAACTGCTGGCGCCGCTCTTGTCCTGGTCGGGGGCAACCACCACGCACTCGGCGTAATCCTGCAGCGCAGCATAGAGCGCGGCAAGACCGGGTGCGGTGGCACCGTCATCGTTTGATATCAGAATACGCATGGGCTGTCCGTCTGCCCCACCGGCACCAGATCAACAAGCTCGCGCACCAAGACAGTGGCGAAGCATCCGGCCGGCAGGACGAATTCCAATTGCAGAATGTCAGGC
Organism: Pseudomonas sp. B329; assembly: GCF_023127835.1. Taxonomy (NCBI): domain Bacteria; kingdom Pseudomonadati; phylum Pseudomonadota; class Gammaproteobacteria; order Pseudomonadales; family Pseudomonadaceae; genus Pseudomonas; species Pseudomonas sp. B329. The sequence goes on from NZ_SPKP01000009.1 coordinate 21,104, forward strand.
CCGGGATAATGCCACGTCAACCCGCCAATGGGCAGTCGCAGAATGCGACGTTCCTGGCTCATTCCTGCATTCACCAGCCAATCACGTAGGTCGGATTCGCTGGCAGCGACAGATTGTTCCAGATCATGCGTAAGACCTTTCGCCGGCGAGTCGCCTTCGCCCCATTGTGGGCCAGTCGGGTGCAAGTCCAGGATCGCCAGGCGCGGGTCGCTGCATTCAGCCTCCCCGGCAGGGAAAAAGCTGCGACTGTCGGTAAAGGCCAGCAGGTCACCCACCTGGGCGCGCTGCCAGGAACCGTCGGCGACACGCGCTGCCAGCACTTTGTTGAACAAGTAGCTACGAGCGGTGGACAGCAACCGCGAACGCACGTTGCGTTGCTCCGGCAGGGCCTTGCGAGCAGCCCATTCACGGGCATCCACAACGTTGCCACCGTTGTGGCCAAAGCGCTGGGCGCCGAAATAATTGGGAATGCCATGCCGGGCAATCAACTGCAAACGCGCGTCGATGGCGGCGGTATCGCCGGCCAGTTGGGTCAGACGCAAGGTAAAGCCGTTGGCCGAATGCGCACCACGTTGCAACTTGCGCTTGTGGCGGGTGGTTTTCAGGATCTTGAGGGTGTCGTTTTCCGCACCGCTCAGGTCCGGGTCGGCCTTGCCGGGCAACTGTACGCTGAACCATTGGCGGGTCAGGGCCTGACGGTCCTTGAGCCCGGCATAGCTGACGGTGCGCAGCGGCACACCGGCGGCCTTGGCGATACGCCGTGCGGCCTCTTCAGTATTCAAGCCGCGCTTTTCCACCCACAGCCACAGGTGCTCACCGTCACCAGTCAACGGAATGTCCAGCACCTCATCAACCTGGAAGTCTTCTGCCGTCGCCTTCAGCACCGCGCTGCCCAAGGCCTCGCCGTAGGCCCGCGGGCCCAGCAGTTGCAAATCGTTCATGCGCGCAGCAACAAGGCAACGGAGTGCACGGCGATGCCCTCTTCACGACCGGTAAATCCGAGCTTTTCGGTGGTGGTGGCTTTCACGTTGACTTGATCCAGTTCAATTTGCAGGTCTGCGGCAATCAGCGCACGCATCGCTTCGATATGGGGGGCCATCTTGGGCGCCTGGGCCACGATGGTGTTGTCGACGTTGCCGACCTTCCAGCCCTTGGCATGGATCAACCCGACCACATGGCGCAGCAACACACGACTGTCCGCACCTTTGAAGGTCGGATCGGTGTCCGGAAAGTGCTTGCCGATATCGCCCAATGCCGCCGCGCCGAGCAAGGCATCGCTCAAGGCATGCAAGACAACGTCGCCGTCGGAATGAGCCAGCAACCCATGGTGGTGTGCGATGCGCACGCCGCCCAAGGTGATGAAATCGCCCTCAGCGAAACGGTGCACATCGTAGCCGTGGCCAATACGCATAAAAAAACGCCCCGATTTTATTCAGGGCGTGATTCTACCTACTTTTGCCTCACATTAACCGAGCAAAGCACGACCATGATGGCGCAAATGGTCTTCGATGAAGCTGGCGATGAAAAAGTAGCTGTGGTCGTAGCCAGGTTGCAGGCGCAGTTCCAACGGATGGTTGGCCGCCTTGGCCGCTTGCTGCAGGGCCTCGGGCTTGAGCTGAACCGCAAGGAAATCGTCACGATCGCCCTGGTCCACCAGTAGCGGCAGTTTTTCCGAGGCTTCGCTGATCAGCACGCAGGCATCCCATTCACGCCACTTGGAACGCTCTTCGCCCAGGTAACGGGAAAAAGCTTTCTGGCCCCAGGGGCAGTCCATCGGATTGTTGATTGGCGAAAACGCCGACACCGATTGGTAGCGTCCCGGGTTACGCAGCGCGCATACCAATGCGCCATGTCCGCCCATGGAGTGACCGCTGATGCCGCGTTTAGCCGACGCAGGGAAATGCGCCTCCACCAAGGCCGGCAACTCCTGCACTACGTAGTCATGCATCCGATAGTGCTGGGCCCAGGGCTCCTGCGTGGCGTTCAGATAGAAACCAGCGCCGAGGCCGAAGTCCCAGGCGTTGTCCGGATCGTCCGGCACACCGGGGCCGCGCGGGCTGGTGTCCGGTGCGACGATAATCAAACCCAGCTCGGCGGCCATGCGCTGGGCGCCAGCCTTCTGCATGAAGTTCTCATCGGTGCAGGTCAAGCCGGACAGCCAGTACAGTACCGGCAACTTACCGCCCTGCTCTGCTTGCGGCGGCAGATAGACGGCGAAGGTCATGTCGCAACCGAGCACATCGGAATGATGCTTGTAGCGTTTATGCCAGCCGCCGAAGCTCTTCTGGCATGACAGGTTTTCCAGACTCATGGCCGACCTCAGAAGTGAATGACGGTACGAATGCTCTTGCCTTCATGCATCAGGTCAAACGCTTTGTTGATATCTTCAAGGCCCATGGTGTGGGTGATGAAGGTGTCCAGCGGGATCTCACCGGTCTGGGCCATTTCCACGTAGCTTGGCAGCTCTGTGCGCCCACGCACGCCACCGAATGCCGAACCGCGCCAGACGCGCCCGGTGACCAGTTGGAACGGACGCGTAGCGATTTCCTGGCCGGCACCGGCCACGCCGATGATCACCGACTCGCCCCAGCCTTTATGGCAGCACTCAAGCGCCGCACGCATCAGTTGCACATTGCCGATGCACTCGAAGGAAAAGTCCACGCCGCCGTCGGTCAAATCGACAATCACGTCCTGGATTGGGCGGTCGTAATCTTTCGGGTTAATGCAGTCGGTAGCCCCCAGTTGCTTGGCGATTTCGAACTTGGCCGGGTTGATGTCGATGGCAATGATGCGACCGGCCTTGGCCTTGACCGCGCCGATCACGGCCGACAGGCCAATACCGCCCAGCCCGAAGATAGCCACGGTGTCCCCCGGTTTGACCTTGGCGGTGTTGAGCACCGCGCCGATGCCTGTGGTGACGCCGCAACCAAGCAGGCAGACTTTTTCCAGCGGAGCTTCCTTAGGAATCTTGGCCACGGAGATTTCCGGCAACACGGTGTACTCGGAGAACGTCGACGTGCCCATGTAGTGGAAGATCGGCTGGCCCTTGTAGGAAAAGCGCGTAGTGCCATCCGGCATCAGGCCTTTGCCTTGGGTAGAACGGATGGCCTGGCACAGGTTGGTCTTGCCCGACAGGCAGAATTTGCACTTGCCACATTCCGGGGTGTACAGCGGGATCACATGATCGCCGACAGCGACTGAAGTTACGCCCTCGCCGATGGCTTCGACCACTGCGCCGCCTTCGTGACCCAGGATCGACGGAAAAATGCCTTCCGGGTCCGCACCCGACAACGTATAGGCATCGGTGTGGCACACGCCGGAGGCAACCACCCGCAACAGCACCTCGCCAGCCTTGGGCATGGCGACGTCCACTTCCACGATCTCAAGGGGCTTCTTGGCTTCGAAGGCTACGGCGGCGCGGGACTTGATCATCCGGGTTTCTCCAGGGGGTTAAAAATTGATTGCAGCAGTGTAAAACATGGCTGCCTGATTAATAATCCAGGCGAAAGCAAAACTTTATTGCTGTACAGGGATAATGACCATGCTGGAAAACCGCTGGGAAGGCATCGACGAATTCGTCGCTGTGGCCGAGTGCAGCCAATTCACGGCGGCGGCAGAGCGCCTGGGAGTATCGTCGTCCCATATAAGCCGCCAGGTGGCACGCCTGGAGGAGCGGTTGCAAACGCGCCTGTTGTATCGCAGTACACGCAAGGTGACGCTGACCGAAGCAGGTCAGACGTTTCTGCAACATTGCCAGCGTTTGCAGGATGGTCGCGAAGAAGCCCTGCGGGCAGTAGGCGACCTCACCAGCGAACCCAAGGGCATGTTGCGCATGACCTGCGCAGTCGCCTATGGCGAGCGCTTTATCGTGCCACTGGTGACCCGGTTCATGGCGCTCTATCCGCAACTGCGGGTGGATATCGAACTGAGCAACCGTCAATTGGATCTGGTGCACGAGGGCCTGGATTTGGCCATCCGCCTGGGTCGCCTGCAAGACTCGCGCATGGTCGCCAGCCGCCTGGCACCGCGACGCATGTACCTGTGCGCCTCCCCTTCCTACCTGGAACGGTATGGTCGGCCCCATAGCTTGTCGGAATTGAGTCGGCATAACTGCCTGATCGGCAGCTCGGATATCTGGCAACTGGCCCAGGACGGGCGGGAATTTTCCCAAAGGGTTCAGGGAAACTGGCGCTGTAACAGTGGGCAGGCGGTGCTGGATGCGGCGCTGCAAGGTGTAGGGCTGTGTCAGTTGCCGGATTATTACGTGCTGGAGCATTTGCACAGTGGTGCGCTGGTGTCATTGCTGGAGGCGCATCAGCCACCGAATACGGCGGTGTGGGCGCTGTACCCGCAGCAGCGGCATTTGTCGCCGAAGGTCAGGAAGCTGGTGGACTTTCTCAAAGAAGGCTTGGGTGACAATTCGGTCTATCGAACATAAACAGCTACCGTTCGTGCATTGCCTGGACACCGGTTAATAACCGCTTTCATTAGAAAACCAGGCAAGCCCATGACGTCCAACACTCGGCAACTCCAGCATATCAATCATTTTGTCCGAAAGGTTCTGGCCGACTTTCCGGTGCCCAGCGCAATCGCAGCCCAATTGCTTTGCGAGCATCTACAACCATTCACTCAGGAACAACTGGACCCGGATACTACGTTCCTGACCACTCTGGAATACAACCTCGACAATCCCAATGCACCCTACACTGCAGTGATCGTCCAATCCATGAGCCTGACCGAGGCCATGATCTGCAATGCGCCCCATGCCCCTGGCGGCATGATCAACAACACGGGCTTTTCCACTATCGCGCCGTACTTCAATATCGTCGATGAACTGCCGCGCCTGATGGATAACCGCATACCGCAAATGTTCAACGAAGAGTTCATCACTTCCGGCTGGATCCCGCCCAGACGGTATGAGGCGCTTTACCGGCAAAGCGAACCTCAGGCCTACGACCCGACCACCCAACTGGAGATCGCGCCAGCCGTTCTCAGAAAGGTGATTGACTCAAGCAACTTTGAACAAACCTATGACAAGGCCATCACCCAATTCTGGGGGGAGCATCGGGACAATTACACCACCCTGATGCGCATTGCCTTCGCCAAGGCTTACCTCAATCAGTACGAAGAATTCACGCTCACCGAAGCAGAACGGCAACTGGCCGCACGAGCGGCAGGTATCGGCGTCGACAGGGACGCCAGCAACCTGACCCTTGAAGATTTTCAGGCGCCCTACTCACCGGATAAAAACTTATCCGTGCGCGTGCTGCGCATTCATCAGTTCGACGCCACCGACATTCTTACGATTACCGACACCCAGAGCCAGATCACCCTGCTGTACGTCCCCGGCAACTCCTCCCCCATCCATGGTTTCAACAGCCCAACGGACATGCGCAATGCGCTGGTAAAAGTGGCCAAGGACCCGACCCAGCGCAAAGCGCTGACCAACCACTTTGAACCCGACTCGATTGACTCCGGCCTGATCTACTGTGGTGTCGAGGAAGCATTGATCGGTATGGCGATGTACCCGGAATCTTCCAGCCCCGCCGGTTTTTTCAATAGCTTGTTGCGCAACGGTTATTGGGACCCCGAGCAATACATTAATAACCCAATGTATCCGGCGCTCAGAAGCAACCCATTTGCGTTTATCGCACGACAGATCCGCAGTCGGATTGCAAAATTGGCAGCCAAAACCGTTGTCTCGCCCTTGGACACATTTAAAGCCGACACCCTCGACGCCTTGGATAAAGCCTGCCTGCTGGCGATCCCCGTGGCGCTGACCATGGGCACCGCGTTGCTGGCGGAGTTTTGTTTCATTACCTCAGGTTTGACTGGCATGGCGATCGGCGCCGATGACGTGCTCAAGGACAAACCCCACGCCGTTGAGCGCATGGTGTTCGGCGCCCTGAACGCGCTCCCGGTGGTTATCCACGGCATCAGCAAAGGCGCGAGCAGTCTCGAGGCGTTACGCCCCGTGCTTGGCCCGGCTACGCGGGCAGAGGAGGGCCAGATCAACGTCAAGGTGATCACTCAGGCCTCCGCCCAAACCGAGACTCGCCCCCTGGTCGCTGCAACATCTCCCAGCGGCTTGCAGACCGTCAAGATTCAGGGCGAGACCTTCCTGACCTACAAAAGCCCGAATGACTGGGGTTCTTTTGAGCTGTTCGTGAATAATCCAGAAGCCCCCGAGAAGACTCAAGCCACGGGTCTCTACGCTATTCAGAGCTCCGACCTGCAATGGCGACGTGCCGGATTGACCGGAGGGGGGGCATTTCGCAATGCCTGGCAACGGGTTTACAAACTGTTCGATAGCACCCAGCAGTTGAGTTTCTTCAGCGCCTACCAGATGCCAGCGCCCGTGCGCGAGACCGTCGTGCAGATGCTCACCGACACCAGCTCATTTTCGGAAGATTTCGAACCCTTCGGAATGGATGCACAGTCGATCAGCAACGCCCGGAGACTGTTCTTTGAGAAAAGGAGCCAATTAAACCAGGATTCGGCGATCTTCTTTCACCACCTGCCCTACTCGCCCCTGCAGCCGGTCCTCCCCCGCTTGAGCTTGAACGAATCACAGCAAAGCATTATCGAGAAACTGCTACGTGCCAGTGACGGCCTCGTGATCGGCGAAAGCCACAGCGCCGAATCGAGCAAAGCCTTTCTGATCGACAACATGCAGATACTCGCCAGCCAAGGTGTCAAACGCATCTACTTCGAACATCTGCTGACGGATGTGCATATTCCGATGCTGAAGGCTTTTTACCGGTCGAAGAACGCCCCTATGGCCGAGGCGCTGACAAACTTCCTGAACGGGATCTACCCATTGCCCCGAAACCACTATTACTCATTCACAAACGTCGTGACCAAAGCCCGAGAGGCCGGAATCAAGATCCAGCCGATCGACTGCACCGTGAGCTACATACTTCGCGATATGCGCGACAGTGCGGGAACCCTGCGCCAGCGGATGATGAACTATTACGCTACCGAGGTGATTCAGTGGATCCAGACCTCCAAGCGCCAACCCGGTAAATGGGTCGCACTGGTGGGCGATACCCATACCAATACGTTCAAGGACATCCCTGGGCTGGCCGAACTCACCGGCAGCATCGGCCTGCGGATAGAAGATAGGATGGGCACCCACCCGTTGGGCATCGAAGTCGATCCGGGGCGCACCGCCAGCCTGGGCCTGAACAAAGGGGAAGGCACGGTCAAAGCCAACCTGGTCTTGCGCGTTGATCCTGCCGCGTTGCAGCACTCAATGGAATCACAGCCCGTCCCTTCGCACAGTCGAGTGGTGAAGTCGGCCCAGGCACTGCTGACACGGCCAGGCCAATTCATGCTCACCGAGGCCACCCACATTGACTATCGGTCCCGACGCGGGGACCTGCGCAGTTTCAGGATCAACAGCCAGGAAGGCCGGAACTCCATCAACGTGGTCGGCTGGCCTATTGATGAGAAACCATTCGACAGCATTGAGGCATTGGTGAGCGAGCTGAAAACCCTGCCCGGGTTGGAGCAAGTCTACGGCTGAGGGTCAGGACGCCTGATAAGCCCGGCGCTGACGCAGCCATTCAAGGTCTTCGGGGCGGGTGACCTTGATATTGTCCGCACGCCCTTCGACCAGCCGCGGCGCCTGGCCAGACCATTCCATGGCCGACGCTTCGTCGGTGATCACGGCGTCCGCCACCAGGCTGTCGGCCAAGGCGCGGTGCAAGGCCCCCAGGCGGAACATCTGCGGCGTATAAGCCTGCCAGATCAGGCTGCGGTCAACGGTTTCCACCACGCGGCCATGCTTGTCGACGCGCTTGAGCGTGTCGCGAGCCGGCACCGCCAGCAGACCGCCCACCGGGTCATCCGCCAGTTCAGTCAAGAGTTTGTCGAGGTCATCACGGCTCAAGTTAGGCCGCGCCGCGTCATGCACCAGCACCCAGTCATCATCACTGGCACCCAGGGCATTAAGGTGCAGCAGTGCATTAAGCACCGAGCCCGAGCGTTCCGAGCCACCGTCCGCACGCTGGATGCGCGGGTCTGTGGCGCACGCCAGGGTGGGCCAATAAGGATCATCAACAGCAAGACTGACCACCAGGCCCTTGAGCGAGGGGTGGTCGAGAAAACAGCCGAGGCTGTGTTCGAGAATAGTGCGCCCGCCCAATTGCAGGTATTGCTTGGGACGGTCCGCGGCCATACGGGCACCGACGCCCGCGGCAGGAATCACGGCCCAGAAGGCCGGTAGATCGTTATTCATTGGGCCAACTGGTAGAGGGTCTCGCCCTCCTTGACCATGCCCAACTCATGACGAGCCCGCTCTTCAACGGTCTCCGTACCTTTTTTCAGCTCAAGCACTTCGGCGTCCAGGACACGGTTGCGCTCCAGCAGGCGTTCGTTTTCGGCACGCTGGTCGGCAATTTGCTGGGTCAGCTCTTCCACCTGCGCAAAGCTGCCATTACCGACCCATAGGCGGTACTGCAGGCCAGCCAGCAACAAGAGCAAGACGAGGAACAACCAATTGGGACTGCGCATCGAAATCCGGATATCCAGTGAAAAAAGACAGTCATGCAAACCTTTTGCAGCAACTGATAGCACAAAGCCTGGAAAAACCAGGCTTGCGCTTGTCAGTCAGCAGATTAGCGCCGAAATTCACACTTTCGTGAAATTTCTGACGCAACCCGCCGACTTTTTACCATTTACTGCTTAGCCGCGAAACTCGCCGCGACCGTTGTACTTGGCTTTACCTGCCAATTGCTCTTCGATGCGCAGCAATTGGTTGTACTTGGAAACGCGATCGGAACGGCACAGGGAGCCGGTCTTGATCTGGCCCGCCGAAGTGCCCACGGCCAGGTCGGCAATGGTGGAATCTTCGGTTTCGCCGGAGCGGTGGGAGATCACGGCGGTGTAGCCCGCAGCCTTGGCCATCTGGATGGCTTCCAGGGTTTCGGTCAAGGTGCCGATCTGGTTGAACTTGATCAGGATCGAGTTGGCGATCTTCTTGTCGATGCCTTCTTTCAGGATCTTGGTGTTGGTCACGAACAAGTCGTCGCCCACCAGCTGGATTTTCTCGCCGATCTTGTCGGTGAGGATTTTCCAGCCATCCCAATCGGACTCGTCCAGGCCGTCTTCGATCGAGATGATCGGGTAGCGCTGGGTCAGGCCCTTCAGGTATTCAGCGAAACCTTCAGAGTTGAACACCTGGCCTTCGCCGGACAGGTTGTACTTGCCATCCTCAAAGAATTCGCTGGCCGCACAGTCCAGGGCCAGGGTCACGTCGGTGCCCAGTTTGTAGCCGGCGTTGGCCACGGCTTCGGAGATCACTTTCAACGCATCTTCGTTGGAGGCCAGGTTCGGTGCGAAACCACCTTCGTCACCCACAGCGGTGCTCAGGCCACGGGCCTTCAGTACAGCCTTGAGGTGATGGAAAATCTCGGTGCCCATGCGCAGGCCTTCGGAGAAGGACTTGGCGCCCACCGGCTGCACCATGAATTCCTGGATGTCGACGTTGTTATCCGCGTGCTCGCCACCGTTGATGATGTTCATCATCGGTACCGGCATCGAGTAGACGCCCGGGGTGCCGTTCAGGTTGGCGATGTGCGCGTACAACGGCAGGTCCTGGTCCTGAGCTGCTGCCTTGGCGGCAGCCAGGGACACGGCGAGGATTGCATTGGCGCCGAGGCTGCCTTTGTTTTCAGTGCCGTCGAGCTTGATCATCGCGTGGTCCAGGGCTTTCTGGTCCAGCGGGTCCTTGCCCAGCAACAGGTCACGAATCGGACCGTTGATGTTGGCTACAGCCTTGAGTACACCCTTGCCCAGGTAACGGCTCTTGTCGCCATCACGCAGTTCCAGCGCTTCGCGCGAACCGGTGGAAGCACCGGACGGCGCGCAGGCGCTGCCGATGATGCCGTTATCGAGAAGCACGTCGGCTTCGACGGTGGGGTTGCCACGGGAGTCGAGAACTTCACGACCTTTGATGTCGACGATTTTTGCCATTGTTGTAAACACTCCAAAGTTGACGAAAACGACGCAGCTGAAGGAAATCTTTTGACCGACCGCAAGGGTGGAACAACGGGGCAGGCTTGCAGACGACAAGGCTCAGGCCCAAGGGCCTGAGCATTTAGCGTGGGAAATTCTACCGGAGAAATGGCAGTTACGCGGTCTCTACCGTCGGAAAACTCTTGACCAGCTCGTCCAACTGCTTGAGTTGGGCCAGGAATGGCTCCAGCTTGTCCAGGCGCAGGGCGCATGGGCCATCACATTTGGCGTTGTCCGGGTCTGGGTGGGCTTCAAGGAACAGGCCTGCCAGGGACTGGCTCATGCCCGCCTTGGCAAGGTCGGTGACCTGGGCACGGCGACCGCCGGCGGAGTCCGAGCGACCACCGGGCATTTGCAGCGCGTGGGTCACGTCGAAGAACACCGGGTATTCGAACTGTTTCATGATGCCGAAACCGAGCATGTCCACCACGAGGTTGTTGTAGCCGAAGCTCGAACCACGCTCGCAGAGGATCAACTGGTCGTTACCCGCTTCCACGCACTTGCTCAGGATGTGTTTCATCTCCTGAGGGGCGAGGAACTGGGCTTTCTTGATGTTGATCACAGCGCCGGTCTTGGCCATGGCGACCACGAGGTCGGTCTGGCGCGACAGGAAGGCCGGCAACTGGATGATGTCGCACACCTCGGCGACCACGGCAGCCTGCTCAGGCTCGTGGACGTCGGTGATGATCGGCACGCCGAAGGCTTGCTTGATGTCCTGGAAGATCCGCATGCCTTCTTCAAGGCCCGGGCCGCGATAGGAGGTCACGGAAGAACGGTTGGCCTTGTCGAAACTGGCCTTGAACACGTATGGGATGCCCAGCTTCTGGGTAACCCGCACGTATTCTTCACAGACCTGCATCGCCATGTCGCGGCTTTCCAGCACGTTCATGCCGCCGAACAGCACCATGGGCTTGTCGTTGGCAATCTCGATATCGCCTACGCGAATGATCTTCTGGGCCATCAGGGTTACGCCTTCTTCTGATGTTGCGTCAGTGCTGCTTTGACGAAACCGCTGAACAACGGGTGACCGTCGCGCGGCGTCGAGGTGAACTCCGGGTGGAACTGGCAGGCCACGAACCACGGATGATCCGGCGCTTCGACCACTTCAACCAGCTTGCCGTCACCGGAGCGACCGGAAATCTTCAGGCCAGCCTCTTTGATCTGCGGCAGCAGATTGTTGTTCACTTCATAGCGGTGACGGTGACGCTCGACGATTACGTCCTTGCCGTAGCAGTCGTGTACCAGCGAGCCGGCTTCCAGCAAGCAGTCCTGCGCACCAAGGCGCATGGTGCCGCCCAGGTCGGACGTTTCGGTACGGGTTTCAACGGCGCCGGTGGCGTCTTCCCACTCGGTGATCAGGCCGACGACCGGGTGGCCGCTGCTGTGATCGAACTCGGTGGAGTTGGCGTCTTTCCAGCCCAGCACGTTACGGGCGAACTCGATAACGGCCACTTGCATGCCCAGGCAGATACCCAGGTAGGGCACCTTGTTCTCGCGAGCGTATTGCACCGCGGTGATCTTGCCTTCCACGCCACGCAGGCCGAAACCGCCCGGCACGAGAATCGCGTCAACGCCTTCGAGCAGCGCAGTGCCCTGGTTCTCGATATCTTCGGAATCGATGTAGCGCAGGTTGACCTTGGTACGGTTGCTGATGCCGGCGTGGCTCATCGCTTCAATCAGCGACTTGTACGCGTCCAGCAGCTCCATGTACTTGCCGACCATGGCGATGGTGACTTCATGCTCAGGGTTGAGCTTGGCGTCGACCACGGCTTCCCACTCGGACAGGTCCGCGCCATTGCACTGCAGGCCGAAACGCTCGACCACAAAATCATCCAGCCCCTGCGAATGCAGGATGCCCGGGATCTTGTAGATGGTGTCGGCGTCTTCCAGCGCGATCACCGCACGCTCTTCAACGTTGGTGAATTGCGCGATCTTGCGGCGCGAGGAAATGTCGATCGGGTGATCGGAACGGCAAACCAGTACGTCCGGTTGCAGGCCGATGGAACGCAGCTCCTTGACCGAGTGCTGGGTAGGCTTGGTTTTGGTTTCGCCGGCGGTGGCGATGTACGGCACCAGTGTCAGGTGCATCAGCATCGCGCGCTTGGCGCCGACTTCGAAACGCAGCTGGCGGATGGCTTCAAGGAACGGTTGGGATTCGATGTCGCCCACGGTGCCACCGATCTCGACCATCGCCACGTCGGCATCGCCTGCACCCTTGATGATGCGGCGCTTGATTTCGTCGGTGATGTGCGGGATCACCTGGATGGTTGCACCCAGGTAGTCACCACGGCGCTCTTTGCGCAGCACGTGCTCGTAGACACGGCCAGTGGTGAAGTTGTTGTTCTGGGTCATGGTCGTGCGGATGAACCGCTCGTAGTGGCCCAGGTCCAGGTCGGTCTCGGCGCCGTCGTGAGTGACGAACACTTCACCGTGCTGGAACGGGCTCATGGTGCCCGGGTCGACGTTGATGTACGGGTCCAGCTTGAGCATGGTGACTTTAAGCCCCCGCGCCTCCAGGATGGCCGCCAATGAAGCGGAGGCAATGCCTTTCCCCAATGAAGAAACAACACCGCCCGTGACGAATATGTAGCGCGTCATGAAAAACCCTAGAAGTCTGCGTTAAAGCGGTCCGAGCCGCCGGGGAAAGCGAAGGAAGGCCGAAGCCCCCGATCACCTGCATTAATCACAGTGCACCTTTCAAAAAAACCGCCGCGTTGTGACAGACCAGCAAGGAAACACCGGTACGTTGATCGCTACACATTTTTTGGAATCGCCCAGCAAAGACTGCTTGGTAATCGGCAACTGCTGCGATTCAGTCGAATCCACAGAAGTTGTATCAAGAAGGGAGCGTAGTCTACCGGAAAGGCGCTATCAGCTCAAACCTTGATCGCAGGTCTGTGGCAACCAATGTAATTGCCAGTCATCCAGCGGACTGGCCCTCAGCCCCGCAAGCGTTGGTACAGCCAGCAATTGCTCGCCCCGATAGACCAGCGGCAATCTGCCACGGACGAAGCCCGGCATACCACTTTCATTCAACAGGCGCTTGAGATCACGCCGGCCTCGACCTGGCACTTCGACGATTTCGCCACCCTGGCGATAACGAATCGACAAGGGTCCCTCGGGAGCCTTGCCGGCAAACATCAGTTGGCCGTTCCCGGGTAACTCTAGTGGATTTCGCGGATCGGGCCAGCTCACCGACACGTCGGAAAATTCCGACCACGTGGAAGGCAGCCACCAAATGCGTTCGCCGCAACGATGAAGCTGACCGTCGGCCAGGCGCCATAACGGCTGTGCGTCCCCCTTGGCATCGCGCAGGGCGTACCAACTGGCCCAGTGGTCACTGTCGGGCAGACGAGTCAGGGGATTCAGCCAATGACGCAAGGCATTGCGCTGGCGCGCATCGGAAAGATCGCGCAACGGAGCAAGGACCAAGGAAGGCAAAGGCAACCAGGGAAACGCTGAAGGCTGATCGGCGGCGGTCAGATCCATGTGCGCCAGTTCGTCGAGCAGGCCCTGGGCTTCACTCAGGTGCTCGGCAGTGCGCGCCAGGCTTGATACTGCCTGAGGCCAGCGCTGCGTCAGCGTTGGAAAGACCTGGTGACGCAGGTAATTGCGCGAGAACCGTGGATCGGCGTTCGAAGGGTCTTCAATCCACTTCAATTGGTGTTCGTGGGCGTAGGCTTGCAGTGCTCCGCGGGAAACCGCCAGCAATGGCCGCACCAAGTGCCCCGTCGCCAACGGGCGACGCTCGGGCATTGCCGCCAACCCACGCACTCCGGCTCCGCGTAACAGGCGGAACAGCAGGGTCTCGGCTTGATCGTCGCGATGCTGGGCGGTGAGCAGCACCTCCCCTGCCCCGATCACCTCGGTAAACGCCTGGTAACGTGCGTTACGCGCGGCACGCTCCAGGCTGGCACCGGGTTGCACCTGCACACGCAAGACCTGCAAAGGTATGCCCAGGCTGTCACATAACGCTTGGCAATGACTGGGCCAGGCGTCAGCGGCCGCTTGCAGCCCATGATGGACATGCACAGCGCTGATGGGCGGCAGGGTTTCGGTGTTTGCCAGGGAAGCCAGAAGGTGCAGCAGGACGGTGGAGTCGAGGCCACCGGAGAATGCAATGCGCCAGGCCGGAGCATTGCGCCAGGGGGCCAGGGTTTTCAGGAGTCTGGCGGGTAGAGCCGGTTTCATCAGATGTCCCCGCCGCAAATCTGGAATACATAAGCCGAGCATACACAAAGCAAATGTGGGAGGGGGCTTGCTCCCGATTGCTGAGTGTCAGTCACTGCATCTGGTGACTGATCCACCGCTATCGGGAGCAAGCCCCCTCCCACATTGAGTTACGGCGTAGACTTTAGAGACCGTAGCTCATAAGGCGTTCGTAACGACGGGCCAGCAGCGCTTCGTTATCCAGCTTCTTGAGCATCGCCAGTTGCGAGCCCAGTTCAGCACGGATGGTCGCGGCAGCCGCGGCCGGGTCACGGTGGGCGCCGCCCAGTGGCTCGGCGATCACTTTGTCCACGATACCCAGGCCCTTGAGGCGATCGGCGGTGATGCCCATGGCTTCAGCCGCATCCGGCGCCTTCTCTGCGGTTTTCCACAGGATCGAGGCGCAACCTTCCGGCGAAATCACCGCGTAGGTCGAATATTGCAGCATGTTCAACTGGTCGCACACGCCAATGGCCAGCGCACCGCCGGAACCACCTTCACCGATCACGGTGGCGATGATCGGGGTTTTCAGGCGAGCCATGACGCGCAGGTTCCAGGCAATCGCTTCACTCTGGTTGCGCTCTTCGGCGTCGATACCCGGGTATGCGCCCGGAGTGTCGATGAAGGTCAGGATCGGCATCTTGAAGCGCTCGGCCATTTCCATCAGGCGGCAAGCCTTGCGGTAGCCTTCCGGACGCGGCATACCGAAGTTGCGACGGACTTTCTCGCGCACTTCACGGCCTTTCTGATGGCCGATCACCATTACCGGCTGGTCGTCCAGGCGAGCGATACCGCCCACAATGGCCGCGTCGTCGGAGAAGTGGCGGTCGCCGTGCAGCTCATCGAACTCGGTGAAGATGTGTTCGATGTAGTCCAGGGTGTACGGACGGCGCGGGTGGCGAGCCAGGCGCGCGATCTGCCAACTGGTCAGCTTGCCGAAGATGTCTTCGGTGAGCGTGCTGCTTTTGTCTTGCAGGCGAGCGATTTCGTCGCCGATATTCAGCGAATTGTCATTGCCGACCAGGCGCAGCTCTTCGATCTTGGCTTGCAGGTCAGCGATCGGCTGTTCGAAATCAAGAAAATTCGGGTTCATAAGCGTCCGTCTTGGGTCGACGGCCAAGGAGTGCCTGGCCAGCCGGTTGTCTATTCGCGCCCTACCTTAAGGGAGAGGCGCGTTTAGGTCGAGATTAAATGTTCAGCCGAGGTCAGGGGTACTGACCGTCAACGGTATTGGAGGAAGACGTTGTCTCGCCCGAACTGGTCACGCAAAGCTTGAATCAAGCCATCAGCCGGATCAATCCGCCACGTCTCACCAAACTGCAACATGGCCTTGGCGTCGCTGCCGGTGTACTCCATGGTTACCGGGCACGCGCCGCGGTGGCGCTTGAGCAGGTCACCCAACCAGCGTAGCTGATCGCCCTTGAGCGCTTCGGTCTTGACCTTCAAGCGCAGGCTTTCGGCCAGGTTGGTGCGCGCATCTTCCATGCTCATCACCCGTTTGATACGCAGGCGCAGGCCACCGGAGAAGTCATCATTGCTGACCTCCCCTTCCACCACCACCATGGCGTCGGTCTGCAAAAGTGACTGGGCGGAGTGGAACGCGTCGGCAAACAGTGACGCTTCGATCCGGCCCGAGCGGTCATCCAGGGTGATGAAACCCATTTTGTCGCCCTTTTTATTTTTCATCACCCGCAGGGCGATGATCATGCCGGCGACGGTCTGGGTATCCCGCGCGGGCTTGAGGTCGATAATGCGCTGGCGGGCGAAACGGCGGATTTCGCCTTCGTACTCGTCAATCGGGTGGCCGGTGAGGTACAGGCCCAAGGTGTCTTTCTCACCTTTGAGGCGTTCCTTGAGGGTCAGCTCCTTGGCCTTGCGATGATTGGCGTAGACATCCGCATCCTCTTCGACGAACAGCCCGCCAAACAGGTCGGCGTGGCCGCTGTCATGGGTGCGGGCAGTCTGTTCGGCAGCCTTGATCGCCTCTTCCATGGCGGTGAGCAGCACCGCACGGTTACGGTCGATATTGGCCTGGTAAGCCTTCGGCTCATCATGGAAATACGGGCCGAGACGGTCGAGCGCGCCGCTGCGGATCAAGCCATCAAGGGTACGCTTGTTGATGCGTTTGAGGTCAACACGCGCGCAGAAGTCGAACAGGTCCTTGAATGGCCCATCCTGACGCGCTTCGGTGATGGCCTCGACCGGTCCTTCGCCCACGCCCTTGATCGCGCCGAGGCCATAGATGATGCGACCTTCGTCATTCACCGTGAACTTGAACTCAGAGGCGTTCACGTCCGGCGCATCCAGGCGCAGCTTCATGGTGCGCACTTCCTCGATCAAGGTCACGACCTTGTCGGTGTTGTGCATATCGGCCGACAGTACCGCAGCCATGAACGGCGCCGGGTAGTGGGCTTTCAGCCAGGCGGTCTGGTACGACACCAGGCCATAGGCGGCGGAGTGGGATTTGTTGAAACCATAACCGGCGAATTTTTCTACCAGGTCGAAGATGTTACCGGCCAGGTCGGCGTCGATGTTGTTGGTGGCGCAACCTTCAATGAAACCGCCGCGCTGCTTGGCCATTTCCTCGGGTTTCTTTTTACCCATTGCGCGACGCAGCATGTCCGCACCACCGAGGGTGTAGCCGGCCATTACCTGGGCGATCTGCATCACCTGTTCCTGATACAGGATGATGCCGTACGTCGGCGCCAATACAGGCTTGAGGCCCTCGTATTGATAGTCGGAGTGCGGGTAAGCCAGCTCGGCGCGACCGTGCTTGCGGTTGATGAAGTCATCCACCATGCCCGATTGCAGCGGGCCCGGACGGAACAGCGCCACCAGTGCGATCAAGTCTTCCAGGCAGTCGGGCTTGAGCTTTTTGATCAGCTCTTTCATGCCCCGGGATTCAAGCTGGAACACCGCCGTGGTTTCGGCCTTTTGCAGCAGGCTGTAGGTCGGTTTGTCGTCCAGCGGGATAAACGCGATATCCAGCGGTTCTTCGCCGACCTTGGCGCGGTCGCGGTTGATGGTCTTGAGTGCCCAGTCGATGATCGTCAGGGTACGCAGGCCGAGGAAGTCGAACTTCACCAGGCCGGCCGCCTCCACGTCATCCTTGTCGAACTGGGTGACCAGGCCGTCGCCTTCTTCATCGCAGTAGATCGGTGAAAAGTCGGTGAGCTTGGTCGGCGCGATGACCACACCACCGGCGTGTTTACCGACGTTACGCACCACGCCTTCGAGCTTGCGCGCCATGTCCCAGATTTCGGCGGCTTCTTCATCGACCTTGATAAAGTCGCGCAGGATTTCTTCCTGCTCGTAGGCTTTTTCCAGGGTCATGCCGACTTCGAACGGGATCATCTTCGACAGGCGGTCGGCCAGGCCGTAGGACTTGCCCTGCACCCGCGCCACGTCGCGAATTACCGCTTTCGCCGCCATGGAACCGAAGGTGATGATCTGACTTACCGCGTTGCGGCCGTATTTCTCGGCCACGTATTCAATCACGCGGTCACGACCATCCATGCAGAAGTCGACGTCGAAGTCGGGCATCGACACCCGTTCCGGGTTCAGGAACCGTTCGAACAGCAGGTCATATTCCAGCGGGTCAAGGTCGGTAATCTTCTGAACATAGGCCACCAGCGAGCCAGCACCTGACCCCCGGCCGGGACCTACCGGTACGCCGTTGTTTTTGGCCCACTGGATAAAGTCCATTACGATCAGGAAGTAGCCGGGGAATCCCATCTGGATGATGATATCCAGCTCGAAATTCAGCCGATCAACGTAGACCTGGCGCTTGGCTTCGTAGTCTTCAGTGGTGTCCTTGGGCAGCAGAACGCTAAGGCGTTCTTCCAGGCCATCGAACGACACTTTGCGAAAGTATTCGTCGATGGTCATGCCATCGGGTATCGGGAAGTTGGGCAAAAAGTGCTTGCCCAGTTTCACTTCGATGTTGCAGCGCTTGGCGATCTCGACGGAGTTTTCCAGGGCCTCGGGCAAATCGCTGAACAGCTGCGCCATTTCATCGGCGCTTTTGAGGTATTGCTCTTCGCTGTAATTCTTCGAGCGGCGCGGGTCATCCAGGGCCCGGCCTTCGCCGATGCACACGCGGGTTTCATGGGCCTCGAAATCTTCTTTCTTGATAAACCGCACATCGTTGGTCGCCACCAGCGGAGCACCCAGCTTATCGGCCAGGGCTACGGCAGCATGCAGATGTTCTTCATCGTTGGGGCGGTTGGTACGCTGGACTTCCAGGTAGAAACGGTCCGGGAATACCTGCATCCACTCACGTGCCAGCACCTCGGCTTCCTGGGGATTACCGCCCAGCAACGCGATACCGATCTCGCCCTCTTTAGCCGCCGAGAGCATGATCAGGCCTTCGCTGGCTTCGGCCACCCACTCGCGCTCGATGATGATCGAGCCGTTGCGCTGGCCGTCGATAAAGCCGCGGGAAATCAGTTCAGTGAGGTTGCGATAACCCACGCCGTTCATCGCCAGCAGGCTGATGCGGCTCAGTGGGTTATCCGGGTCCTTGTTGGACAGCCACAGGTCGGCGCCACAGATCGGCTTGATGCCGGCGCCCATGGCGTTCTTGTAGAACTTGACCAGGGAACACATGTTGTTCTGATCGGTTACCGCCACCGCAGGCATATTCATGCCCACCAGGGTTTTGACCAGTGGTTTGATCCGTACCAGGCCGTCGACCAGGGAGTACTCAGTGTGCAGGCGCAGGTGAACGAATGAAGCCGGCATAGTGATCCTGTCTTGATACATGAAAACAACAAGGCCCGGATTGTACCGGGCCTTGGTAAAAACATCAGCCTTGCTGCTAAACCTCGATCAGACTTTCGCGGGCCTCATAAGCCAGGCGTACCGGGGCAAACGAGCGGCGATGGATCGGGGTCGGGCCCAGCCGAGCCAGGGCTTCCAGATGAACGGGCGTCGGGTAGCCTTTATGGCCGCCAATCCCGTAGCCGGGGTAGATCAATTCGAACGCAGCCATTTCACGGTCACGGCTGACCTTGGCGAGGATCGAGGCGGCGGCAATGGCTGGAACCTTGCTATCGCCCTTGACCACCGCTTCCGACGGCATCGCAAGCTTCGGGCAACGGTTGCCATCGATCATCGCCATTTTCGGGGTGATATGCAGCCCTTCAACAGCACGCTGCATGGCTAACATGGTTGCATGGAGGATATTAAGTTCGTCGATTTCCTCGACTTCAGCGCGAGCGATATGCCAACTCAGGGCCTTTTCACAGATCTCGTCATAGAGCTTTTCGCGACGGGCTTCGGTAAGCTTTTTCGAATCATTGAGGCCCAGGATCGGGCGGTTCGGATCTAGGATTACCGCCGCCGTGACCACTGCGCCACACAGCGGGCCGCGTCCTACTTCGTCAACACCGGCCACCAGTTCGTGAGCTTGGGCAACCAGGCTGAAATCCAGCCCCATTTGCGTGGTCATAAGGCTTCCTGTTTATGGCCGATCAAGGTCAACACGGCGTCGGCCGCCTGGTTCGAGGCATCACGACGCAACGTGCGATGAATGTCGTCGAAACCACGGGTCTGCTCTTCGCCGCCGTCAATCAAGGGCAGTAGGGTCTGCGCAAGCGCTTCAGGCGTTGCATCGTCCTGCAACAACTCTGGCACCAGCAGGCGCTGGGCCAGCAGGTTGGGCAGGGAGATATAAGGGCTCTTGACCATGCGCTTGAGAATCCAGAAGGTCAGCGGCGCCAGGCGATAGGCTACAACCATTGGCCGCTTGTACAGCAAGGCTTCAAGGGTGGCAGTGCCCGACGCAATCAACACCGCATCGCAGGCTGCCAGAGCCAGATGGGACTGGCCGTCAAGCAGGGTCAGCGGCAGGTTGCGACCTTCCAGCAGGGTCTCGATCTGTGCGCGGCGTTGCGGGCTGGCACACGGCAGCACGAAGCGAACCCCCGGCTTTTGTGCCTGCAGACGTTCGGCGGCATCAAAAAACAGCGCACCCAGACGCCCTACCTCTCCGCCACGACTGCCCGGCATCAACGCCACCAACGGGCCGTCGGGCAAACCCAGCTCGGCACGCGCGGCAGCACGATCGGCTTGCAACGGAATGGCATCGGCCAGGGTATGGCCGACAAACCGCACCGGTACGCCCTTCTCTTCGTAGAACCTGGCTTCGAACGGCAACAGGGTCAACATCAGGTCGCAGCCTTCGCGGATCTTCAACACGCGCTTCTGCCGCCACGCCCATACGGATGGGCTGACGTAGTGCACGGTCTTGATCCCGGCCTGACGCAATTTTAGTTCGATATTGAGCGTGAAATCCGGTGCATCGATGCCGATAAAGACGTCAGGCTTTTCATCGATCAGCGTCTTGATCAACAGCTTGCGGCGAGCGAGCAGCTCACGCAGGCGTCCCAACACCTCCACCAACCCCATGACCGACAGCCGCTCCATGGGGAAGTAGGAGGCAAGCCCTTCGGCCTGCATCAGCGGCCCACCCACACCGATAAACTCCACCGCAGGATGCTGGGCCTTGAGGGCTCGCATCAGGCCAGCACCCAGAATATCGCCGGACGCTTCACCGGCCACGAGTGCAATACGCAGATTGGCCATGATCAGCGAGTGATGCCGCGAGTCGACGCCTGGATCGAGTCACGGAACACCGCGACTTCCGGAAACAGGGTTGCCGGCTCGGTCAGTTCGGTCAGCGCCTGCTCAACCGTCAGCCCCTGACGGTAAACCGTCTTGTAGGCACGGCGCAGAGCGTGGATCGCCTCTTCGCTGAAACCGCGGCGGCGCATGCCTTCGAAGTTCATGCTGCGAGCCTCGGCAGGGTTGCCGAACACCGTCACGAATGCAGGGACATCCTTGCCAATGGCGGTACCCATGCCGGAAAAGCTGTGGGCGCCGATATGGCAGTACTGATGCACCAGGGTGAAACCGGACAGGATCGCCCAGTCGTCAACGTGCACATGGCCTGCCAACGCAGTGTTGTTGACCAGGATGCAATGGTTGCCGATCACGCTGTCATGGCCGATGTGCGCATAGGCCATGACCAGGTTGTGATCACCCAAAGTGGTTTCAGCGCGATCCTGTACGGTGCCGCGGTGAATGGTGACGCCTTCACGGATGATGTTGTGGTCACCGATTACCAGGCGTGTTTCTTCACCCTTGTACTTCATGTCCGGGGTGTCTTCGCCTACCGAGGAAAACTGGTAGATACGATTGTGTTTGCCAATACGGGTCGGACCTTTAAGGATCACGTGTGGCCCGATGACAGTCCCCTCGCCGATTTCCACACCTGCGCCGACGATCGACCAAGGGCCGACCTCAACGTCGGCGGCCAGTACGGCCGACGGATCGATGATTGCGCGAGGGTCAATCAAACTCATAGTTTGCGTTCCGCACAGATGATCTCGGCAGAGCACACCGGCTTGCCATCTACCGAGGCCTGGCATTCGAACTTCCAGATCTGGCGCTTGCAGCTGATAAACCTGGCTTCCAGGATCAACTGGTCACCCGGGGTGACCGGGTTGCGAAAACGCAGCTTGTCGGAGCCCACGAAATAGTAAAGCGTGCCGTCGGCAGGCTTGAGGTCGAGCATTTTGAAACCAAGGATACCGGCAGCCTGGGCCATCGCTTCGATGATCAACACGCCCGGCATGATGGGATGCGCTGGGAAGTGACCGTTGAAGAATGGTTCGTTGATGCTGACATTCTTGTAGGCACGAATGCGCTTTTCCTCGACATTGAGGTCCACTACGCGGTCCACCAGCAGGAACGGGTAACGGTGAGGCAGGTATTCGCGAATCTCGTTGATGTCCATCATTTCGGGGGGAAGCCTGTAATAAAGATTGGGGGCGGGCGAACTAAGCGCACGCCCCGCTAGCAAATCAAGGAGGCAGTCTAGCGGCTGTGCACACTTGATATGGAAATGGTATCAGCCTTCAGATGAAGCATTACCGCCAGGGGTCACGTCCCCAACACGCTTTTCCAGCTGTTTGATACGTCGTGCCATGTCGTCGATCTTCCTCAAACGCGCCGCGCTCTTGCGCCATTCAGCCGCAGGTTGCATGGCGGTACCGGAAGAATAGGCCCCCGGCTCGGTAATCGAGTGAGTCACCATGGTCATGCCGGTGATGAAGACGTTGTCGCAAATATCGATATGCCCCACCAGCCCGACGCCGCCGGCGAGCATGCAATGCTTGCCGATTTTGGTGCTGCCGGAAATACCCACGCACGCAGCCATGGCGGTGTGATCGCCAATCTGTACGTTGTGGGCGATCTGGATCTGGTTGTCGAGCTTCACGCCGTTACCGATCACCGTATCGGCCAAAGCCCCACGATCCACCGCAGTGTTTACACCGATCTCCACATCGTCGCCGATCAATACGCCGCCGACCTGGGCAATCTTGTGCCAGACACCTTTGGCGTTGGCAAAGCCAAAGCCTTCGCCGCCGATAACAGCGCCGGACTGAATGACCACACGCTGACCAATACGCACATCGTGGTAGAGGGTTACACGTGGGGCCAGCCAACCATTGGCACCGATTTCACAGCGTGCGCCGATAAAGCAGTGGGCGCCCACGGTGACACCTGCACCAATACGCGCCCCGCTCTCGATCACTGCAAACGCACCGATGCTGGCCGCAGGGTCAACCTGCGCATCATCGGCAATTACCGCCGATGGGTGAATGCCACCGGCCGCTTTCGGCTTGGGATCGAACAGGTGTGACGCCTTGGCGTACGACAGGTACGGGTCGGCCACCACCAGCGCATCCCCGATAAACCCTTCAGCGTCAGCGGCCTTCAGCAACACGGCTGCGGCCTGGCAATCAACCAGGTATTTACGGTATTGGGGATTTGCGAGGAAGCTCAACTGAGCTGGGCCAGCCTCCTGCAAGGTGGCTAGCCCAGTGATTTCTTTCTCCGGGGAGCCACGCAAGGTGGCTCCCAGGAACTCGGCCAACTCGCCGAGTTTGATAGTCGCAGTCATGGCTTACTTCAGCTGGTTCATGCGCTCGATCACCTGACGGGTGATGTCGTATTGAGGCTTGACGTCAATCACGGCGCCGCGCTCGAACACCAGGTCGAAGGCACCCTTCTTGATGACTTCTTCCACGGCGCTGTCGAGCTTGGGCTTGAGCTGCTTGAGCATTTCACGGTCGGCAACAGCCTTGGCTTCGTTCAGCTCCTTGGACTGGAACTGGTAGTCACGAGCCTTTTGCTTGAATTCAAGCTCCAGACGCTCGCGCTCGCCTTGCTGCATCTTGTCGCCACCGGCTACCAGACGATCCTGGATGCCCTTGGCGCTGCTTTCCAAGGTTTTGAGCTTGGTCAGTTGCGGACCGAATTTCTTCTCGGCATCCACGGCGTACTTCTTGGCCGCGTCGGATTCCAGCAGGGCCATCTGATAGTTCAGGACGGCGATTTTCATTTCGGCGAAGGCCGGGGTGGTTACCAGCACAGTGGCCAGCAAGACCAATTGAGTCAACTTACGCACGATGTACTCCTACAGAATCCGTTGTCGTTATCTTGGGTCAGACGCTTAGAACGTCTGGCCGAGGGAGAATTGGAAAATCTGGGTTTCAGCGTTATCCGGTTTCTTGATCGGCATGGCCAGCGCAAAGCTCAACGGGCCCAGCGCAGTCACCCAGGTCACACCCACGCCCACGGAGCTCGCCAGGTTGCTGAGGCTCACGTCGTTGCATTGGGTGTTGGACCGCGAACCGTTCGGGTTGGTGACTTGTTCACACTTGGAGTCGAACACGTTACCCACGTCCCAGAAGACTGAGGTGCGCAGCGAACGCTGGTCCTTGACGAATGGCAGCGGGAACAGGATCTCTGCACCACCCTGGATCAGCACGTTACCACCGAATGGCAGCGGGTCGTTGTCGTCGTCACGTCGAGTTCCGACGTTACCGGTGTCAGCAAAACCACGGCTTGGCGTACCACGCGGGCCCAAAGTACTGTCCTTGAAGCCACGTACCGAGTTGAAACCACCGGCGTAGTAGTTCTCATAGAACGGCAAGCCATCAGTGGAACCATAACCGTCGCCATAACCCAGCTCTGTGTGCAGGCGCATGGTGTAGTTATCGCTCAACGGCTGGAACAACTGGCCGCGGTAGTCGAGCTTGAAGAACGACAGGTCGCTGCCCGGTGTGGTGACTTCCGCAGTCAGGCTCTGGGAATGACCACGGGTTGCCAGTACACCTTTGTTCAAGGTCGACTCGGACCAGCCGGCAGATGCCTTGAAGTTCAGGAACTTGTCACCTTCACGACGAGTGAAGTCGAAGATCTCGTCCACGGTATATACACCGGTCTTGATCTCGTCCTGTTGCGCGGTGATGCCGAAGGTCAGGCGCGAGGTTTCGCTGATCGGGTAACCGATGTTTGCGCCCACACCCAGGCTGTCGATCGCATAGCTTGCAACGTCGACGTCGAGGTCTTTGTAGTCGGTGGTGCGGTAGAAGGCGTTGTAGCCCAGGCTCACACCGTCAGCTGTCCAGTAGGGGTCGACATAACCGAAGTTATAGCGGCTCTGGTATTCGCTTCGGGTCAGGCCGATGGAAACCTTGTTACCGGTACCGAGGAAGTTGTTCTGGGTGATCGAGCCACCCAGGATCAGGCCGGCGCTCTGTGCGAAACCGACGCTGGCGGTGATCGAGCCCGAAGCTTGCTCTTCAACGGCGTAGTTCACGTCAACCTGGTCATCCACACCCGGTACGGCCGGGGTTTCGACGTTGACTTCCTTGAAGAAGCCCAGACGCTCAAGACGGGTCTTGGACTGGTCGATCAGGTAGGTCGAAGCCCAGCCACCTTCCATCTGACGCATTTCACGACGCAGCACTTCGTCCGCAGACTTGGTGTTGCCACGGAAGTTGATGCGGTTTACGTAGGCACGCTTGCCAGGATCGACGACGAAGGTGATGTCTACCGTGTGATCTTCATCGTTCGGGGTCGGCACGCCGTTGACGTTGGCGAAGGTATAGCCTTCGTTACCCAGGCGGCGAGTGATCAGTTCGGAGGTAGTGGTCATCAGCTTGCGCGAGAACACCTGATCCTTCTGCACCAGCAGCAGGGACTTGACCTGGTCCTCAGGGACTTTCAGGTCGCCGCTGAGCTTGACGTCACGAACCTTGTACTTCTCGCCTTCGTTGACGTTCACGGTGATATAGACGTGCTTCTTGTCCGGGGTGATGGACACCTGGGTCGAAGCGATGTCCATGTTGATGTAGCCACGGTCCAGGTAGTAGGAGCGCAGGCGTTCAAGGTCACCGGAAAGTTTTTCACGGGCGTATTTGTCATCGTTCTTGAAGAACGACAGCCAGTTGGTGGTCTTGAGCTCGAACAGGTCGATCAGGTCGTCATCAGCGAATTTGGTGTTGCCCACCACGTTGATGTGCTGAATGGCCGCGACGGTACCTTCGTTGATGTTGACCTTGAGGCCCACACGGTTACGAGGCTGCGGGATCACTTCGGTTTCCACGGTCGCGGAGTAGCGGCCCTGGGCAACGTACTGGCGTTGCAGTTCGTTACGCACACCCTCAAGGGTCGCGCGCTGGAAGATCTCGCCTTCGGCCAGGCCGGATTGCTTCAGGCCCTTCATCAGGTCTTCAGTGGAGATGGCCTTGTTACCTTCGATCGCGATACTCGCAACGGAAGGTCGTTCGACGACCGTGATGACCAGGACGTTGCCTTCGCGACCCAGTTGGATATCTTGAAAGAACCCGGTTTTGAACAGCGCACGAGTGGATTCCACCAGGCGACGATCATCCGCCTGTTCCCCGACGTTCAACGGCAAGGCACCAAAGACGCTACCCGCGGAAACCCGCTGGAGGCCGTTGACGCGAATATCGGAGATGGTGAAGGACTCGGCGTGAACTTCGGCGATCATCAATACGGTGAGAACCGCAGTTAGCAGCAGACGTTTCATGAAGTCCTTTCTTATTCCAACTGGCAATAAACAAACTGCCGCAAAATGCGGCAGATTCGCAATTCAGCGAAGCGTTACAGTCGTCCCAGATCGTTGACCAGAGCTAACAACATCACCCCGACCACCAAACTGATACCGATCTGTATCCCCCAACCCTGCACCCGATCCGACAAGGGGCGACCACGCACCCACTCGACCAGATAAAACAGCAGATGCCCCCCATCCAATACTGGAATGGGCAGCAAATTCAGAACCCCAAGGCTAATACTCAGATAAGCCAGGAAATTCAGGAAATCCGCGACACCCGACTGGGCAGAAGCGCCCGCCACTTTAGCAATGGTTATCGGTCCACTCAAGTTTTTTACCGAGAGCTCACCGAACAACATTTTCTTGAGGGATTCGAGGGTCAGTACGCTCATGGTCCAGGTGCGTTTCGCACCCTCGCCAATCGCGGCCAAAGGCCCGAAGCTGACCTCTCGAACCATCGATGGCGGCCATTCGACACCTTTGACCCCGGCACCCAGGTACCCCCCGGCCGCCTTGGCCTCCCCGCGAACCGACAAGGTCACGGGAACATCGATTTGAGCACCCTCGCGCTCAAATTTCAGCACAATTCTGGTATCAGGACGCACACGTACCAGGTCGACCACTTGCTGCCAGTCACCCAGCGCCTGGCCATCGAGGGCCAGCAGGCGATCACCGGTTTTCAGGCCTGCGGCCTGGGCCGGACCTTTCGGATCCAGCTCAGCCAGTACCGGCGGCAAGGCCGGACGCCAAGGACGAATCCCCAGGGATTTGATCGGATCAG
This sequence comes from Pseudomonas sp. B329, assembly GCF_023127835.1. Classification (NCBI taxonomy): domain Bacteria; kingdom Pseudomonadati; phylum Pseudomonadota; class Gammaproteobacteria; order Pseudomonadales; family Pseudomonadaceae; genus Pseudomonas; species Pseudomonas sp. B329. Next base: position 48,052 of record NZ_SPKP01000009.1, read on the forward strand.
GCTCATCGGCGCCCTTGAGCCAGTGGTCCAGAGCCAACGCCCGCGGGGTTTCGGCACTGGAATCCTGGTCACGCACCACCACATTGACGGTGCCGCTTTCACCCAGGCGGCGCACCAACTGCAAATTGACCGCGCCCCAACCGGTGGTCGGCTCGCCATCAATGGAAACAATTTCCTGCCCTGCCACCAAGCCGGCCCTGGACGCGATGCTGTCCGCCTCGACTGCACCGATGACCGGGCGCACCTGCTGGCTGCCCATCATGGCCAGAACCCAGAAGAACACCATTGCCAACAGGAAGTTGGCGATCGGGCCCGCTGCAACAATTGCGATACGCTGACGAACGGTCTTGCGATTGAAAGACTGATCCAATTGATCAGCCGGCACTTCACCTTCGCGCTCATCGAGCATCTTGACGTAGCCACCCAACGGGATAGCGGCAATCACAAACTCGGTGCCACGACGATCATGCCAGCGCAACAATGGCATGCCGAAACCAACGGAAAAGCGCAATACCTTGACGCCGCAACGACGCGCCACCCAGAAGTGGCCGAATTCGTGGAAGGTAACCAGCACACCCAGAGCAACCAGGGTGCCGACAATCATGTAGAGCGCACTCATCTAATTTCTCCGCATTTCAATCCGATGCCTGAAGGCTCAAACGCGCCCACCCTAACGTGTGTCGCGATCCAGCCATTGCTGGGCCAAGGCTCGGGCCTTGGTATCAGCCTCAAATACCGCTCCCAGGTCATTTACAGCCACGACTGGCTCAAGATTCAGGACGTCCTCGATGATACTCGCGATCTGCGGAAAGCGGATGCGCCGTTCGAGAAACGCCGCCACGGCCACTTCATTGGCCGCATTGAGCATGGCCGGCGCGCTGTTACCCGCCTCGGCCGCTTGCCGCGCCAGGCGCAGGCACGGAAAACGCTGCTCGTCCGGGGCTTCGAAGTCCAGGCGCGCAATCGCAAACAGGTCCAGGGGCGCTACGCCGGAATCGATCCGCTCCGGCCAGGCCAAGGCATTGGCGATCGGCGTGCGCATATCCGGGTTGCCCAGCTGCGCCAACACCGAACCGTCCACGTAATCGACCAAAGAGTGGATCACACTTTGCGGATGGATCACCACCTCGACCTGATCAGGCCGTGCATCGAACAACCAGCACGCCTCGATCAGCTCCAGGCCTTTGTTCATCATGCTCGCCGAATCCACGGAAATCTTGCGCCCCATGGACCAGTTTGGATGAGCGCAGGCCTGATCGGGAGACACATGCTCAAGCTCAGCCAGCGGAGTCTGCCGGAAGGGGCCACCGGACGCCGTCAGCAGAATCCGGCGCACACCGACCTGGCTCAAGCCGCGGGCGAAATCCCCGGGCATGCACTGGAAGATTGCGTTGTGCTCGCTGTCCAGCGGCAGCAGGACCGCCCCACTCTTGCGCACGGCTTGCATGAAGAGTGCGCCAGACATGACCAGGGCTTCTTTATTGGCCAACAGAATTTTCTTGCCGGCATCGACTGCCGCCAGGGTAGGACGCAACCCCGCCGCGCCGACAATCGCCGCCACCACGGTATCCACATCGGCGTCGGCCGCCACCTGGCACAACCCCGCTTCCCCGACCAGCACCTGGGTGGTCAACCCCGCAGCCCGCAGATCATCCTGCAGCCCACGGGCCGCCGCGGCCTCAGGCACTACAGCAAAGCGCGGTGAGTGGCGCACGCACAAGGCCAGCAATTCGCGCAAACGCGTGAAGCCGGTCAGGGCGAAAACCTGGTAACGATCCGGGTGACGAGCGATGACATCCAGCGTACTCAGCCCGACGGAGCCGGTCGCGCCCAGTACGGTAACCTGCTGCAGGCCGTTCACGAAGCGATCATCCACAGCAACACCGCGAAGATCGGCAGCGCGGCAGTGAGGCTGTCGATGCGATCCAGCACGCCACCATGACCCGGCAGCAGGTTACTGCTGTCCTTGATCCCGGCCTGGCGCTTGAACATGCTCTCGGTGAGGTCACCCACCACCGAGATAAACACGACGATAGCGGTGCCCAGCAAGGCCAGTAGAACCTCTTTCACCGACCAGTCACGCACCAAACCGACCACCAGCGTGATCAGCAGCGTCAAGGCCAGGCCACCGTATACGCCTTCCCAGCTCTTGCCTGGGCTGACGGCCGGAGCCAGCTTGCGCTTGCCAAATGCGCGACCAGAGAAGTAGGCGCCGATATCGGCCCCCCACACCAGCACCATCACGGCCAGGATCAATTCATTACCGATGGGGTAGCGCTTGATTTCCACCAGCCCTTGCCAGGCCGGCAGCAGGATCAGCAAGCCGATCACCAGCTTGCAGGCCACGCTGGACCATTGACCGCTGGTGCGTGGGTAAGTCAGCACCAGGAATGTTGCCAACGCCCACCACAGCACCGCCGCCCCCAATACCCAGGGTGCGATGTCCGGCAGGATGTACATCAGGAACAACAACACCGCGACCACTGCGGCGTACGCCACACGCGGCAACTGGTTGCCGAAGCCTGCCAGGCGCGCCCATTCCCAGGCACCCAGGCTCACGACCAGACCGATAAACAGCGCAAAGCCGGACCCTTCAAGCAGGAAGAAACCGCACAAGGCAATCGGCAGCAGGATCAGCGCCGTGATGATTCGTTGTTTAAGCATTTAAACCCGGGCTCCAGCTTCGATCTGCTCGCTCGTTTTACCGAAACGACGCTGACGGGAAGCGAAATCGGCCAGCGCATTGCGCATGGCATCGTGTTTGAAGTCCGGCCAGAACAGGTCGGAGAAGTACAACTCGGTATAGGCTAGCTGCCACAACAGGAAATTGCTGATGCGATGCTCACCACCGGTACGGATACACAAGTCCGGCAACGGCAGGTCGCCGGTCACCAGGCAGGTTTGCAACAGTTCGGGCGTGATGTCGTCGGGGCGCAGATGGCCGGCCTGCACTTCGCGGGCAAGCCGTTGCGCAGCCTGGGCGATATCCCACTGGCCGCCGTAATTGGCTGCGATCTGCAGCACAAAACGATTACTGCCTGCGGTGATAGCCTCGGCTTCGCGCATGGCCACTTGCAGTTCCGGGTGGAACCGCGAGCGATCACCAATGATGCGCAGACTGATGTTGTTGTCATTGAGGCGCTTGGCCTCACGACGCAGCGCCTTGAAAAACAGGTCCATCAAGGCACTGACTTCGTCGGCGGGCCGCTGCCAGTTCTCACTGGAAAAGGCGAACAAGGTCAACACTTCGACCTTGGCCTCGGCGCACACCTCAATCACCGCCCTTACCGCGTCAACACCCGCTTTATGCCCGGCAACACCCGGCATAAAGCGTTTTTTCGCCCAGCGATTATTCCCATCCATGATGATCGCGACATGGCGCGGCACCACGGAGGGCACAGTCTGCTTGGTCTTTTCCATAAAGGCGTCCTGACCCCTTATACGGCCATCAGGTCCTTTTCTTTTTCTTCGGTAGCCTGGGTGATCTTGGCTTCGGCGTCCTTGGTCAACTTGTCGATATCAGCAACGGCACGACGCTCTTCGTCTTCGCTGATTTCCTTGTCCTTGACCAGCTTCTTCAGGTCACCCAACGCATCGCGACGGATGTTACGCACGGCAACGCGCGCATCTTCAGCGGCACTGCGCGCCTGCTTGGTGAAGCCCTTGCGGGTTTCTTCGGTCAGGGCTGGCATGGAGATCAACAACAACTCGCCGAGGTTGGTCGGGTTGAGGTTCAGACCGGCGCTCTGGATCGCCTTGTCGACTGCCGCGAGCATGTTGCGCTCGAAGGCCACGACTTGCAGGGTGCGCGAGTCCTTCACGGTCACGTTGGCCACGCCGCTGAGCGGGGTGTCGGAACCGTAGTAAGGCACCATCACGCTGCCCAGGATGCTCGGGTGCGCCTTGCCGGTACGGATCTGACCAAATGCATGGCTCAGGGATTCCAGGGATTTCTGCATACGCGCCTGGGCGTCTTTCTTGATTTCATTGATCATTGTTGGCCTTCCTCGATCAGAGTCCCTTCCGCGCCGCCGTGTACGATATTCAGCAGGGCGCCGGGCTTGTTCATGTTAAATACGCGCAGCGGCATCTTGTGGTCGCGGCACAGGCAGATAGCAGTCAGGTCCATCACACCCAGCTTGCGATCCAGCACTTCATCGTAGGTCAGATGATCGAACTTCTCGGCATGCGGGTCTTTGAATGGGTCTGCAGTGTATACGCCATCTACCTTGGTGGCTTTGAGCACCACGTCGGCATCGATTTCGATAGCGCGCAGGCACGCCGCCGAATCCGTGGTGAAGAACGGGTTGCCTGTGCCAGCGGCAAAGATCACCACTTCCTTGGAGTTCAGGTGGCGCATGGCTTTGCGGCGATCGTAGTGATCGGTCACGCCAACCATGGAGATAGCCGACATCACGATGGCCGAGATATTGGCACGCTCCAGGGCGTCGCGCATGGCCAGGGCGTTCATCACAGTGGCCAGCATGCCCATGTGGTCGCCAGTGACCCGATCCATACCGGCCGCACTCAGTGCCGCGCCGCGGAACAGATTGCCGCCGCCGATCACCAGGCCGACCTGCACACCGATACCGACCAATTGGCCGACTTCCAGCGCCATGCGGTCAAGCACCTTGGGGTCGATCCCGAACTCTTCCGAGCCCATGAGGGCCTCGCCGCTGAGCTTGAGTAGAATGCGTTTATAGCGAGCCTGATAACCACTGCCCTGCTGAGCCATTGCGAATCTCTCCTGCGGCGTATTTTTTAAAAATTCTTGGCGAGCCGTTTACGGCTTGCGTTCACTCTAGCTGGACGCTGTCACAGCGCCATCGGAACACGGCTTTGTAAGCCAGTTCCGAGAGGAAACCAAATAAAATTGGCCTTCCCATTTGAAAAGAGGCTGCGCGCGTGAGCGGGCAGCCTCTTTCGGCGACAGTTTGGGACTGTCTTATTGCTTGGCGGCAGCCAGCTGGGCAGCAACTTCTTCAGCGAAGTTGTCGACCGGCTTCTCGATGCCTTCGCCTACTTTGAAGTAAGTGAAGGAAACGATTTCAGCACCGGCTTTCTTGGCCAGTTCGCCAACCTTGATTTCAGGGTTCTTGACGAACGCCTGCTCAACCAGGCTTGCTTCGGCCAGGAACTTGCTGATACGGCCTTTGACCATGTTCTCAACAATGTTTTCTGGCTTGCCTTTGATTTTTTCTTCGTTCAGCTGCAGGAACACAGCTTTTTCGCGCTCGATCGCTTCGGCAGACACTTCCGAAGGCAGCAGGAACTCAGGGTTGCTTGCAGCAACGTGCATAGCGATGTCTTTGGCCAGCTCAACGTCGCCGCCTTTCAGAACAACTGCTACACCGATTTTGTTGCCGTGCAGGTAACCACCAACAACATCACCTTCAACGCGAACCAGGCGACGGATGTTGACGTTTTCGCCAACCTTGCCGACCAGTACCAGACGAGCTGCTTCTTGAGCTTCGATCAGAGGCTCAACAGTGGTCAGCTTGTCAGCGAAGGCTTTTTCGACGCTGGCAGCAACGAATGCCTTGAAGTCATCCTGCAGAGCCAGGAAGTCGGTCTGCGAGTTGACTTCCAGCAGAACGGCGGATTTGCCGTCTTCTTTCAGGGCGATAGCGCCTTCAGCAGCGACGTTGCCTGCTTTCTTGGCAGCCTTGATGGCGCCGGAAGCACGCATGTCATCAATGGCTTTTTCGATGTCGCCGCCGGCCTTGGTCAAGGCCTTTTTGCAATCCATCATGCCTTCGCCGGTACGCTCACGCAGTTCTTTAACCAACGCTGCAGTAATCTCTGCCATTTCAAAATCCTCTTGGATAGGTTTTCAACCATTCCACCCGATCAAACGGGCGATCAATTCTTCCCGAATTTCCGTTGTAGGCCGCTGCACGTTACAAATGATGTAGCTGCGCTGCCGACAAATGGTTTTCGAGGTGGCAAAAAGGGGGCCAAGCCCCCTTTTTGCTTACTGAGTCAACGCCAGGGCGTCAGTTACTCAGCGGCAGCTACCGGAGCTTCTTCAACGAACTGCTCGGTACCGCCAGCAACGTGGTTGCGACCACGGATTACAGCGTCAGCCATCGAACCCATGTACAGCTGGATAGCGCGGATTGCGTCATCGTTGCCTGGGATGATGTAGTCAACGCCTTCCGGGCTGCTGTTGGTATCGACTACGCCGATAACCGGGATGCCCAGCTTGTTGGCTTCGGTGATCGCGATGCGCTCGTGATCAACGTCGATAACGAACAGTGCGTCAGGCAGACCGCCCATGTCCTTGATACCACCCAGGGAACGATCGAGCTTTTCCAGGTCACGGGAGCGCATCAGCGCTTCTTTCTTGGTCAGCTTGGCGAAAGTACCGTCTTCGGCTTGCACTTCAAGGTCACGCAGACGCTTGATGGAAGCACGGATGGTTTTGAAGTTGGTCAGCATGCCGCCCAACCAGCGGTGATCGACGTACGGCGAACCGCAACGTGCTGCTTCTTCAGCAACGATCTTGCCAGCGGAACGCTTGGTGCCGACGAACAGGATCTTGTTTTTGCCCTGGGCCAGACGCTCTACGAAAGTCAGAGCTTCGTTGAACATTGGCAGGGTTTTTTCAAGGTTGATAATGTGAATCTTGTTACGCGCGCCGAAAATGTATTTACCCATTTTCGGGTTCCAGTAACGGGTCTGGTGACCGAAGTGCACACCGGCCTTCAGCATATCGCGCATGTTGACTTGGGACATGATAGTTCCTTAATAAGTCGGGTTTGGCCTCCACGTATCCCAATGACCAACCAGCGGCATCAAGGCCTCCGGCACCCAGGTCATCGTGTCGACACGTGTGTGGATTTAAGCTTTTCGGGGTATCCCCGGAAAGCGGCGCATTTTATACCACAGCAAGGGCGAAAACGAAACCCGCAATCACACCTGACCGCAGCGATCTGTGCGCAAGCCGTTGAATAGAGCGGATTTACCCCCACCCTATAGATAGAAGCGATCGTCAGGGGCTCATGGTTTACCGCCCGCGTCTGTTAGAATCGCGTTTTTTGTGGCTTGTGCGAATTCAGCAACCTTTTTTCGCACGCCCGTAAACCGTATTGATTTCAGCGCGTCGCGCTAGAGAGAGCCTGTATGACCGTTAGTTTGAAAACCGCCGAAGACATCGCCGGCATGCGCATCGCCGGCAAACTGGCCGCCGACGTGCTGGAAATGATTGCAGAGCATGTAAAGCCGGGCGTCACCACCGAAACCCTGAACCAGATCTGCCACGACTATATCGTCAATGTGCAAAAGGCCATCCCTGCGCCGCTGAACTACAAAGGCTTCCCCAAGTCGATCTGCACCTCGGTCAACCACGTGGTGTGCCACGGCATTCCCGGTGACAAGCCGTTGAAGGACGGCGACACCCTGAACATCGACGTCACCGTGATCAAGGACCGCTACTTCGGCGACACCAGTCGCATGTTCCACGTCGGCAACGTGCCGGTCTGGGCCGAGCGCCTGTCCCAGGTGACCCAGGAATGCATGTACAAGGCCATCGAAATCGTCAAGCCAGGCTGCCGCCTGGGTGACATCGGTGAAGTGATCCAGAAGCACGCCGAAAAGAACGGCTTCTCGGTGGTGCGCGAATTCTGCGGCCACGGCATCGGCACCGTGTTCCACGAAGAACCACAGATCCTGCACTACGGCCGCGCCGGCACCGGCATGGAACTCAAGGCAGGCATGACCTTTACCATCGAACCGATGATCAACCAGGGCAAGGCCGATACCAAGGTGCTGGGCGACGGCTGGACCGCTATCACCAAGGACCGCAAGCTCTCGGCCCAGTGGGAACACACGCTGCTGGTCACCGAAACCGGCTACGAGATCTTCACGTTGCGCGCAGACGACACCATTCCTCGCGTTTCGGCGTGAGGGTTGCTTCGGTTTTCCAGCTTCAACCGTGTGACTGACTCAATAGATAGATAGGAAAGCCGACCGATGCCCCAGGTGGATCCCGAACTCTTCGACCGTGGCCAGTTCCAGGCCGAGCTGGCATTGAAGGCGAGCCCCATCGCCGCCTTCAAGAAAGCCATCCGCCAGGCGCGCGAGGTGCTCGACGCGCGTTTTCGCAGTGGTCGGGACATCAGACGACTGATCGAGGACCGCGCCTGGTTCGTCGATAACATCCTGCAGAAAGCCTGGGAACAGTTCAGCTGGAGTGCAGACGCCGATATCGCCCTGGTGGCGGTCGGCGGCTACGGTCGCGGCGAACTGCACCCCTACTCCGACATCGACCTGTTGATTCTGCTGGACAGCGCCGACCACGAAACCTTCCGCGATTCCATCGAGCGTTTTCTGACATTGCTGTGGGACATCGGCCTGGAAGTCGGCCAGAGCGTGCGCTCGGTGGATGAATGCGCCGAAGAGGCCCGTGCCGACTTGACGGTGGTCACCAACCTTATGGAAAGCCGCACCATCTGCGGCCCCGAGCGCCTGCGCCAGCGCATGCTCGAAGTCACCAGCACCGCACACATGTGGCCGAGCAAGGATTTCTTCCTGGCCAAGCGCGCCGAACAGAAGGCGCGGCACCACAAGTACAACGACACCGAATACAACCTGGAACCCAACGTCAAGGGCTCTCCGGGTGGGCTGCGGGATATCCAGACGATTTTGTGGGTGGCGCGCCGCCAATACGGCACGCTGAACCTGCGCGCCCTGGCTGGCGAAGGCTTCCTGGTGGAGAGCGAAAACACCCTGCTGGCCTCGTCCCAGGAGTTCCTGTGGAAGGTGCGCTACGCCCTGCACATGCTCGCCGGGCGTTCCGAGGACCGCCTGCTGTTCGATCACCAACGCTCCATCGCCACCCTGCTGGGCTTTGAGGGCGAAGACGCGAAGACCAGCATCGAAAGCTTCATGCAACAGTACTACCGGGTGGTCATGAGCATCGCCCAGCTCAGCGACTTGATCATCCAGCACTTCGAGGAGGTGATCCTGGCCCCCGAAGACGAAGCGCCGCCGCAGCCGATCAATGCGCGCTTCCAACTGCATGACGGTTATATCGAAGCACGCAACGACAACGTGTTCCGCCGCACCCCATTCGCCATGCTGGAAATCTTCGTACTGATGGCCCAGCAGCCGGACATCAAAGGCGTGCGCGCCGACACCATCCGCCTGCTGCGGGAAAACCGCCACCTGATCGACGACGAATTTCGCAACGACATCCGCAATACCAGCCTGTTTATCGAACTGTTCAAGTGCCGCATCGGCATCCACCGCAACCTGCGGCGCATGAACCGCTACGGCATTCTCGGGCGCTACCTGCCGGAGTTCGGCTTTATCGTCGGGCAAATGCAGCACGACCTGTTCCACATCTACACCGTCGATGCCCACACCCTGAACCTGATCAAGCACCTGCGTAAGTTGCAGTACACCCAGGTGTCAGAGAAATTCCCACTTGCCAGTAAACTGATGGCCAAGCTGCCAAAGCCTGAGCTGATCTACCTGGCGGGCCTGTATCACGACATCGGCAAGGGTCGCCATGGCGATCACTCGGAAATCGGTGCAGTGGACGCCGAAGCCTTCTGCCAGCGCCACCAACTGCCCCTCTGGGACAGCCGCCTGATCGTCTGGCTGGTGCAAAACCATCTGGTGATGTCGACAACCGCCCAGCGCAAGGACTTGTCCGACCCGCAGGTGATCCACGACTTTGCCGGCATCGTCGGCGATGAAACCCGTCTCGACTATCTTTATGTGCTGACCGTCTCCGACATCAACGCCACCAACCCCACGTTGTGGAACTCCTGGCGCGCCAGCCTGTTGCGCCAGCTGTACACCGAGACCAAGCGCGCGCTGCGCCGCGGCCTGGAGAACCCGGTGGACCGCGAAGAGCAGATCCGCCGCACCCAAAGTGCGGCCCTGGATATTCTGGTACGCGGTGGTAACGACCCGGACGACGTCGAACAGCTCTGGTCGCAACTGGGCGACGACTATTTCCTGCGCCACACCGCCGGCGACGTGGCCTGGCACAGCGATGCGATCCTGCAGCAGCCGGCCGACGGTGGCCCGCTGGTCTTGATCAAGGAAACCACCCAGCGCGAATTCGAAGGCGGCACGCAGATCTTCATCTACGCGCCGGACCAGCACGACTTTTTCGCCGTGACCGTGGCCGCCATGGACCAGCTCAACCTGAACATCCATGACGCTCGGGTCATCACCTCCAGCAGCCAGTTCACCCTCGACACCTACATCGTGCTCGACACCGACGGCGACTCTATTGGCGATAACCCGGCGCGGGTGAAAAAGATCCGCGAAGGCCTCACCGAAGCCCTGCGCAACCCGGACGATTACCCAACCATCATCCAACGCCGGGTACCACGCCAGCTCAAGCATTTTGCCTTTGCGCCCCAGGTGACCATTTCCAACGACGCGCAGCGACCGGTGACGGTGCTGGAACTCAGCGCGCCGGATCGCCCGGGCCTGCTGGCGCGCATCGGCGGGATTTTCCTGGAGTTCGACCTGTCGTTGCAGAATGCCAAGATTGCGACCCTCGGCGAACGGGTGGAAGACGTGTTCTTCATCACCGACGCTGATAACCAGCCGCTGTCCGACCCTGAGCTGTGTCGCCGCCTGCAGGATGCGATCGTGGAACAATTGAGCGTGACCCAGGAACCCGGCGTTGAGCTGACCCGACTGACTATTTGAATTCTTAACTTTGTGAACACGAGTCATGTGGGAGCTGGCTTGCCTGCGATGCAGACACCTCGGTCCGTCAGGTCGACCGCAGTGATGCCATCGCAGGCAAGCCAGCTCCCACAGGGGCCGCGCTCACCGTGATAGAGGCTTATATGAACAACGCCCTTAACCAGTTGCAGCCCTACCCTTTCGAGAAACTGCGCGCCCTGCTCGGCAGCGTGACGCCGAACCCGGACAAACGCCCGATTGCACTGTCCATCGGCGAACCCAAGCACAAGTCCCCGACCTTTGTCGCCGAGGCGCTGAGCAACAACCTCGACCAGATGGCGGTATACCCCACCACGCTGGGCACCCCTGCCCTGCGTGAAGCCATCGGCGCCTGGTGCGAACGCCGCTTCAATGTGCCCAAGGGCTGGTTGGACCCGGCGCGTAACATCCTGCCGGTCAACGGCACCCGTGAAGCCCTGTTCGCCTTCACCCAGACCGTGGTTAACCGTGGCGACGATGCGCTGGTGGTTAGCCCCAACCCGTTTTACCAAATCTACGAAGGCGCCGCGTTCCTGGCCGGGGCCAAGCCGCATTACCTGCCGTGCCTGGATAGCAATGGCTTGAACCCGGACTTCGACGCCGTCTCCCCCGACATCTGGAAACGTTGCCAAATCCTGTTCCTGTGCTCCCCAGGCAACCCGACCGGCGCGCTGATTCCCGTCGACACACTGAAAAAACTCATCGCCCTGGCCGACGAATACGACTTCGTGATCGCCGCCGACGAATGCTACAGCGAGCTGTACTTCGACGAACAAACCCCGCCGCCGGGCCTGCTCAGTGCCTGCGTCGAGCTGGGGCGCCAGGACTTCAAGCGTTGCGTGGTATTCCACAGCCTGTCCAAGCGTTCCAATCTGCCGGGCCTGCGTTCGGGCTTCGTGGCCGGCGACGCCGACATCCTCAAGGCCTTTTTGCTGTACCGCACCTACCATGGTTGCGCGATGCCGGTGCAAACCCAGCTAGCCAGCATCGCTGCCTGGCAGGACGAGGCCCATGTACTGGCCAACCGTGACCTGTACCGCGAGAAGTTCGATGCGGTGCTGGCGATCCTCAAACCGGTGCTGGATGTACAAAGCCCGGACGGTGGGTTCTATCTGTGGCCGAAAGTGAACGGTGACGACGCGGACTTCTGCCGCGATCTGTTTGTGGAAGAACATGTGACGGTAGTACCGGGCTCTTACCTGTCCCGCGAAGTCGACGGCTTCAACCCAGGCGCAGGGCGTGTGCGCCTGGCATTGGTTGCGCCATTGGCCGAATGTGTCGAAGCGGCTGAGCGGATTCGCGATTTCATACAGCGCCGCGTTTGAGTTTCAAGCCGCTCCCACACCGTGGGAGCGGCCATTACCGATGTATCTTGCAACCCATCAATGGGAACAAAGCCTGTTAAATGCTCCACCCACGTTCATCTGGTACACACGCTCAGGTGAACGACATGCCCCTCACCATCCCAACCCGTCCCGTTTCTCCTCACTCCGTGAACGCACCTCACAGTAGAGCCAAACGCGGCGTCGCCATGCCGGACAAACTATGGCCTCAACATTCAGTGCTGACCATCTCGCGACTGAACATGACACAGGAACAAAAGGATCTGGTACAGCACAACATCAATAAATGGGCGCCGCACACTAACCTCTACTTGAAATTTATTGACAGCCCTAACGGTGACATACGCATTATTGCAGACAATAACAGTCACGCCGGATGGTCAAGCGTGGGAACCGATGCAAAAAACGTCCCCCTCTCCAAACCGACCATGAGTATTGGCTTCAAAGATTCACCGGACGGCATTGCCGCGACGGTTCAACACGAATTCGGCCACGCCCTGGGTTTGAAGCATGAGCACCAGCATCCGGATCGCACACTGGACCTGAATAGACAGAATATCTATGACGAGTACGAGTCGCGTAGGCAATTCAGCTATGAGGCCGATAACAATATCATCAGGACTTTTTCACGCCCCCAGGTAACAGCCTCTGCAAACTATGATGACAAATCCATCATGCACTATGGCTTTCCTGCTTCAAGACTCAACAGTGGTCCCCCCATCCCGCGCAACTTCAAACTGTCTGAAGACGATAAAAAGTTCATGCAGTCGCTTTATCCAGAAGATAAAACTCTCTTGGGCAAACTGCTCAATTCAAGCATCCGGGCAATGATCAGTTCCAGCCCTACTTAACACTTCCCAAGTTCGCTTCACTCATATCCAGATCCGCCAATACCTCGCGCAGTACATCGTCGCCAATCTGATGCTGGCGACTCAAACGGTAGAGCTCCAGGCGCTGCGCACGTAGCGCCTTGAGCCTCAGCCTGCGCTCCAGTTGATCCATTTGCAGCGCCAGTGCCTGAGCCTCGGCCGAGTCATTGAATACGTCCAACTGATGACGATACTCCGCCATCAGCCGCGCCTTGAGCTCGGTGGCCAATGCAGCCTGAGCGGCATCCGGCGTTTCGGCTTCGACGGGTTCTTCGACCTCCAACGCATGGATCGCCGCCACGGCGGTCTTTTTCCAGGCCTCGCGCACTTCGTTGTGGCGCTTCTCATCCGGACTTTTCTCCACACCACGCAACAGCAACGGCAGGGCAATGCAGGCGGCGACCAGCGATAGCAGGATGACCCCGGCGGCGATAAAGATCAGCAGGTCACGCTCAGGGAAATCCTGGCCCGGCGCCAACAGCAAGGGCACCGACATGACACCCGCCAACGTCACCGCACCGCGGACACCGCCGACGGTCAGCAACCAGCAGGAGCGCGCCGTCGGCACCAGGGTCAGCGCGCTTTTGCCACGCAGCCTGCGCAGCAACCCCGACAGCCGCCAGATGCTCTGCACCCAGATAAACCGCAGCACCACCAGCACCAGAAAGATCGCCACCACGTCCAGGCAGCGGTACAACAGGGTGGGCCACAGGGTGGTTTCGTGGCTGACCACAGCCTTGATGATGTCCGGCAGTTGCAGGCCGAGCAGCAGGAAAATCAGGCCATTGAAGGCAAACTCCAGCAGCGACCAGACGCTGCGGTTGAGCAACCGCGTACTGGTCTGGCGCGGCAGCAGGTCGAGCCAGCTCTGCATCATGCCCGCCGCCACCGCCGACAAAATGCCCGAAGCGCCCAGACGCTCAGCCAACACGTAGGCAGCAAAGGGCAACAACAGCATGAACACCACATGGGTCGCGGGGTCATCCCAGCCCCGTGCAATCATCCACGCGCGCAGGCGGCCGACCAGCCAGCTCAACGCCACCCCGACCGCCAAGCCGCCCACGGCGACCAATACAAAGGTCAGGCTGGCATCCGCCAGGGAAAACACCCCGGTCAACGCCGCCGCCAGGGCAAACTTGAAGGTCACCAGGCCTGACGCGTCATTCATCAGCGCCTCGCCTTGAAGCATGTGCATCAGCGGTTTAGGCAAGCGATTCTGAGAAATGGCCGACACCGCCACGGCATCCGTCGGGGATAAAACCGCCGCAAGGGCAAAGGCCACCGGCAAGGGGATCGAGGGCAGCAACCAATGAATGAAGTAGCCGGCGCCGACCACGGTAAACAGCACCAGGCCCACCGCCAATGTCAGAATCGGGCCACGCAGGCGCCACAGTTCGCGCTTGGGCATGCGCCAGCCATCGGAAAACAACAGCGGCGGCAGGAACAGAAACAGGAACAGCTCCGGATCCAACGCCACATGCAGCCCCAATGTGGGCCAGGCCAGCAAGGCGCCGGCGGCAATCTGTAGCAAGGGCAACGGTAGCGGGATGATGCGTCCGACCAGACGCGAAAAGCTGACCAGCATCAGCAGGATAAGAACGGTGTAGGCGGTTTGCATAACGCGGGTTTCCCGGACAATCGACTTGCAACGACACATCAGGCAACAACTGGCCGTTGAAGTGCCATATTACCCCGCTATGTTACTCGCCTAAGCCGCGCACCGGCTTTTGCACAAAAGTCGCAGGATGCTGACGAGCGGCGCCGAAACCGGCTGGTCGTGGCATAATCCGTGATCTTTCATTTTTCATTGGTCCAAAGGGGGGCAATTCCTTGACCGCTTCAAGCAAAACCCTGCACCTTTTCGGCATCAAAGCCTGCGACACCATGAAAAAGGCGCGCACCTGGCTCGATGAGCACGCGCTGAGCTACGAGTTCCATGACTACAAAACGGCCGGTATCGACCGCGAACACTTGACCCAATGGTGCAACGAGCACGGTTGGCAGGTGGTTTTGAACCGTGCGGGCACCACCTTTCGCAAACTCGAAGACGAACGCAAAGCCGATCTCGATCAGTCGAAAGCCATTGAATTGATGCTCGCACAACCCTCGATGATCAAGCGCCCGGTGCTTGATCTCGGTGACAGAACCCTGATTGGCTTCAAGCCAGATAGTTATTCGGCGGCCCTCAAGTAGGCCAGCCTTCCATTTTTGTAGAGGTAACAGCATGTCCAATTCCCTGTTCAGCCTGGGCTTCGGCGTCGGCACTCAGAACCGCCAAGGTGCTTGGCTGGAAGTGTTTTACGCACAACCGTTGCTCAACCCGTCGGCCGAGATCGTTGCCGCCATTGCGCCGATCCTGGGTTACACCGAGGGCAACCAGGCGATCACGTTCACCATCAGCCAAGCGCTGCAACTGGCAGATGCACTCAAGAACGTCGACGCCACTCAAGCCGCGCTGCTGAATCGCCTGGCTGAAAGCCACACCCCACTGGTTGCCACACTGCTGGCCGAAGACGCCGCGCTGACCTCCACGCCAGAGGCCTACCTCAAGCTGCACTTGCTGTCCCATCGCCTGGTCAAGCCTCACGGCCTGAACCTGGCAGGCGTGTTCCCGCAGTTGCCGAACGTGGCCTGGACCAGCCAGGGCGCCATCGACATCGCCGAACTTGCCGAGCGTCAGCTCGAAGCGCGTCTGCGTGGCGAGCTGCTGGAAGTGTTCTCGGTGGACAAGTTCCCGAAAATGACCGACTACGTGGTACCGGCCGGCGTGCGCATCGCTGACGCTGCGCGTATCCGCCTGGGCGCCTACGTGGGCGAAGGCACTACCGTGATGCACGAAGGCTTCGTCAACTTCAACGCCGGCACCGAAGGCCCAGGCATGATCGAAGGCCGTGTATCGGCAGGGGTGTTCGTCGGCAAGGGTTCGGACCTGGGCGGCGGCTGCTCTACCATGGGCACCCTGTCGGGCGGCGGCAATATCGTGATCAAGGTGGGCGAAGGCTGCCTGATTGGCGCCAACGCCGGCACCGGTATCCCGTTGGGCGACCGCAACACCGTGGAGTCGGGCCTGTACATCACCGCCGGCACCAAGGTTGCGCTGCTTGACGAGCAGAACCAGTTGGTCAAGGTGGTCAAGGCGCGCGAGTTGGCCGGTCAACCGGACCTGCTGTTCCGCCGCAATTCCGAGACCGGTGCCGTGGAGTGCAAAACCCACAAATCGGCCATCGAACTGAACGAAGCGCTGCACGCTCACAACTAAGCAGCCACTCGATGCCACTAGCGGGCCGCACCTTCGGGTGCGGCTCGCTTATACGAGTCTTGATCACCATGCTTGTGCCCTCCCCCTGGCGCGCCGATTTCCCGGCGATCGCCACCCTGCAAAGGCAAGACCAGACCTATCTGGACAGCGCCGCCACCGCCCAAAAAACCCAGGCCCTGCTGGATGCCATCGGCCATTACTACGCCAATGGCGCAGCCAATGTGCACCGCGCCCAGCATTTGCCGGGGGCCCATGCGACCCAAGCCTTTGAGGACAGTCGCAGCAAGGTCGCGCAGTGGTTGAATGCAGGCGACAGCGGGCAGGTCGTATTCACCCACGGCGCAACCTCTGCGCTGAACCTCTTGGCCTATGGCCTTGAGCACCTATTCAATGCGGGCGATGAGATAGCCATCAGCGCCCTGGAACACCACGCCAACCTGTTGCCCTGGCAGCAATTGGCCAAACGGCGTGCGCTGACGCTGGTGGTATTGCCCCTGGACGATGACGGCGTGATCGACCTGCAAGCCGCCGCATCATTGATCGGCCCGCGCACGCGCCTGCTGGCGGTGAGCCAGTTGTCCAACGTGCTGGGCACCTGGCAGCCGCTGGAAGCGCTACTGACGCTGGCCCAGGCAAACGGTGCCCTGACTGTTGTGGATGGCGCCCAAGGCATCGTGCATGGTCGCCACGACGTACAGGCCCTGGGCTGCGATTTCTACGTATTTTCCAGCCACAAGCTCTACGGCCCGGACGGCGTCGGCGTGCTGTTCGGTCGCAACGCTGCCCTGCATCACCTGCGCCACTGGCAGTTTGGCGGCGAGATGGTGCAGCAGGCAGATTATCAAGGCGCCAGCTTCCGCCCTGCCCCACTGGGGTTCGAAGCCGGCACGCCGCCCATTGCCGGCGTGATCGGCCTGGGTGCCACCCTGGATTACCTGAACTCACTGGATCAGCACGCCGTGACCGCCCATGAAGCGGCACTGCACGACTATTTGCTGCGCGGGCTGAAAGCACGCAATGGCGTGCGCGTACTGGGATCACCGCAAGCAGCGCTGGTGAGCTTTGTGGTGGACGGTGTGCATAACGCCGACCTGGCTCACCTGTTGACCGAGCAAGGCATCGCCGTGCGCGCCGGGCATCACTGTGCAATGCCACTGCTCAAGGCCATGCACTTATCCGGCGCCATTCGAGTGTCCCTGGCGCTGTACAACGACTCCGATGACCTGGAGCGCTTCTTTGAAGCGTTGGACCAGGCGCTGGATATGTTGCGATGAGCTTGCCAGTGGACGCGATGGCTGCGCTGCAGGCATTCCAGGCTGTCGGCGGTTGGGAGCAGCGCGCGCGGATGCTGATGCAATGGGGCGAGCGACTGCCCGCGTTGGCGGATGATGAAAAGGTCGACGCCAACCTGGTGCAAGGCTGTGAAAGCCTAGTGTGGTTGGTGGGGCATTTGCAGGACGGCCATTGGCAGTTTGCTGCCAGCAGCGAGGCAAGGATGATTCGCGGGTTGGTGGCGCTGTTGCTGGCGCGGGTCAATGGGTTGTCGGCTGATGAACTGCAAGCGGTGGATTTGCCGGGTTGGTTTGCACAACTGGGCCTGTCCCGGCAGCTGTCACCATCGCGCACCAACGGCTTGAATGCAGTCCTGCAACGTATGCGCGAACTAAGCCATACACACAACTGAATGTGGGAGGGGGCTTGCTCCCGATGGCGGTGGGTCAGTCACACATGCATCAACTGACACTCCCTCATCTACAGAACTTGATAGCAACCGACGGTAACCACGATGCGAAGCGAGCCGCTCTTGATCTTGATCTTAGGCGCCCCGTCAAACCACGCTGGCCGGAATTCGACAG
>NZ_SPKP01000010.1:0-95166 GCF_023127835.1 Pseudomonas sp. B329
TGGAACCGGAGGTGTAGATCACGTAGGCGAGGTTGTCGCCATCCAGCGCCACGTCTGGTGCCGTATCACGGTAATCGGCCCATTCTTCGCTGCGATCAATCGCCAGGGTGGTGAGCCCCTCGGGGATCGGCAGTTGTTGCAACGCACGGCTATGGGTCAGCAGCAGTTGCGCACGGCTGTCCTGCATCATGTAGAGCAAGCGATCACGCGGGTACTCGATATCCAGCGGCACATACACGCCACCGGCTTTCATCACCGCCAGGAACGCCACCATGATCTCGGCGCTGCGCGGCATGGCAATCGCCACGCGCACTTCCGGGCCGACGCCACGGGCAATCAGGGCATGAGCCAGACGGTTGGCCTGGCGATCCAGTTCGGCGTAGCTCAGGGTTTGCGCATCGAACTTAACCGCCACCGCATCCGGGGTTTCCCGGGCACGGTCGGCTACCAACTCGTGGACAAGACGCTCGGCGCAGAAACCGGCGTCGGTCTGGTTCCACAGCTCAAGGATGTGCTGTTGCTCATCCTGGCCCAGCAGCTTCAATTGGCCGATAGCCTGTTGTTGGTCGGCCACCATTGCCCGCAACAGGTTCTGCCAATGCCCGGCCATCCGCTCGATGGTCGCCACAGCGAACAGGTCAGTGGCGTAACTCAGGGAGGCGCGCAGCACGGTCGGGTTTTCTTCCACATCCAGCGCCAGGTCGAACTGGGCCACGCCCTCATCCAGATCCAGGACCTCCACGTGCAGGTCGGTCAGGCGACTCAGGTGGCTGTCGGCACCGCTTACACGGTGGTTGAACACTACTTGGAACAACGGGCTCAGGCTCAGGCTGCGCTCCGGTTGCAAAGCCTGCACCAACTGCTCGAAGGGCAGGTCCTGGTGCGCCTGAGCCTCCAAAGAGCGCTGGCGTACCTGGTGCAGCAATTGCTCCACGCTCATCTGGCCATGAATATCGGCCTTGAGCACTTGGGTGTTGACGAAGAAGCCAATCAAACCCTCGGTTTCGAGACGGTTGCGGTTGGCAATCGGCACGCCGACGCGCACGTCCTCCTGGCCGCTGTAGCGATGCAACAAGGCCTGGTAAGACGCCAGCAGCACCATCGGCAGCGTCACACCCGCGCTGCGTGCCAGGCTGCGCAAGCCGTCCAACAGCTCGGGGGCCAACTCGATGCCCAACCGGGCGCCGCGATGGCTTGGCTGTGCCGGGCGCGGGTGATCGAACGGCAATTCCAGCACCGGTTGCTCGCCGCCCAAATGCTCGCGCCAGTAGGCCAATTGACGTGCCTGCTCGCCCGCGGCCATCCAGTCGCGTTGCCATACGGCGTAGTCGGCGTACTGGATCGGCAGCATCGGCAGGCTTGGGGTTTGACCCTGGCTGAAGGCGGCATACAACTGCACCAACTCCTCAACCATCAGTTGCATCGACCAACCATCGGAGACGATGTGGTGCTGCACCAGCACCAGCACATGATCATCGTCGGCCAGACGCAGCAACTTGACCCGCAACAGTGGCCCGCGCAGCAGGTCGAACGGCTGGGCGACCACTTCGGCGACCCGCGCCTTGAGGCCAGCGTAATCGCTATCGAACCGGTCGATATCGACGCAGCCAACGGCCTCAATGACCTGCAACGCACCGGTGGCCTGTTGCTGAAAATGCGTGCGCAAGCTTTCATGGCGCGCCAGCAGGCTGTCGAAGCTGCGTTGCAGTGCACTCAGGTCCAGCGGCCCCTGCAAACGCAAGGCGCTGGGGATGTGGTACGCGGCGCCGGTGGGGTCCAGTTGCCAGAGGAACCATTGGCGCTCCTGAGCGTAGGACAGCGGCAAAGGCTGCGTGCGGTCGGCCTTGAGCAACGCTGGCGCAGTAGCGCCCTCCTCGCCCAAGGCCCGAACGAAATCACTCAGCAGCGGGTGTTCGAACAAGGTCTTGAGCGCAACTTCCAGTGTCAGGGCTTGGCGAACCCGCGACACCACACGCGTAGCCAGCAATGAATGGCCACCCAGCTCGAAGAAGTGGTCGTCGAGGCCGACCTGCGGCACCTCCAGCACTTCGGCCCAGATGGCCGCCACCTGCTGCTCGCGCAGGGTTACCGGTGCTATATGGCCTTTGAGTGAATCGCCAACCTCCGGTTTGGGCAGCGCCTTGCGGTCGAGCTTGCCGTTGGGGGTCAAGGGCAGGCTATCGAGGAACATCCAGTGCGCAGGCACCATGTAATCCGGCAGGCGCTCGCGCAGCGCGGCTTTGTACGCCTGCTGTGGCTGCGGTGCGGAGCTGACCAGATAGGCGATCAGGCGGTCGTTATCGGCCAGCACCACCGCTTCGCGTACACCGTCGTGCTCACGCAGACAGGCTTCGATTTCACCCAGCTCGATCCGGAAACCACGGACCTTGACCTGATGGTCGACGCGCCCGATGTACTCCACCACGCCGTCGGCCCGGTAGCGTGCCAGGTCGCCGGTGCGGTACAGGCGTTCGCCCGGCGCCCCAAACGGGTTGGGCACGAAGCGTTCGGCAGTCAGCGCCGGCTGCCTGTGGTAACCGCGCGCCAGGCCGACACCGCCGATCAGCAGCTCGCCAGACGCGCCTTGCGGGCATGGCGTGAGGCCGGGATTGAGGATAAACAACCCGGTATTGGCAATCGGCCGTCCAACGAAAGGCTGCGCTTGGTGCAGACGATGAGCCGCTGACCAGATAGTGGTTTCCGTCGGGCCATAGAGATTCCATACGGGACCTTGCAGCTCGAGCAGGCGCTGGGCCAAGTCGGCTGGCAGCGCTTCACCACCGCACAGACAGGTTATGCCACTCAGTAAATGGGCGCGCGGGCTATCGAGCAACATGCGCCAGCTCGATGGCGTGGCCTGCAGCACACTCGCGGCCTGACGCTGGGCCAGTTCGAGAATCGCCTCAGGGTCGAGGGCCATGTCCTGGGCGCTCAGTAGCACTGTGCCGCCCATACTCAGCGGCACGTACAGCTCCAGGGCGAAGATATCGAACGAGAAGGTCGTCAGCGACAACAGCCGCGTCTGCCGGTCTATATCCAGGGTGCCCGCCATACCGTTGGTAAAGCTGCACAGCGCCTGGTGGCCTACCATCACCCCTTTAGGCTTGCCGGTGGAGCCGGAGGTGTAGATGACGTAGGCCAGATTTTGCGGTGTAACGCCAACCTGCGGGTTATATGCCTGCGTGCCGACATCCTCGACCATCAGCACCTGCACGCCTTGCGGCTGCACCAGGCGCCCTTGCAGGTGCGCCTGGGTCAGCAGCACCCGGGCGCGGCTGTCTTCGAGCATGAACGCCAGGCGCTCTGCCGGGAATTGCGGGTCGAGTGGGACATAGGCGCCACCGGCCTTGAGAGTCGCGAGCAAGCCGACCACCATGTCCAGGGAGCGCTCCACGTGCACTGCCACCAGCACGTCCGGGCCGACGCCCATGGCGATCAAACGATGGGCCAGGCGATTGGCGCGGCGGTTGAGTTCACCGTAGCTCAGGCGCTCCTCGTCGAAGTGCAGCGCGATGGCGTCGGGTTGCGCCACGGCCTGGGCCTCAAACAGCTGGTGTACGCAGTGTTCGTGTGGGTATGGGGTGTCGCTGCGGTTCCAGTCGTGCACCATTTGTTGCCATTGCGACGTGCTCAGCATCGCCAGTTCATCCAGGGGCTGGGAGGCATCGTGCACGACCGCGCGCAGCAGGTTTTGCCAATGCTCGGCCAGACGTTCCACGGTTGCAGCGTCAAACAAGTCGGTGGCGTAGGTCAGGGACGCCCAGAGGCCGTCGGCCGATTCCTCGGTTTCCAGGTTCAGGTCGAACTGCGTGCTGTGACCCGCCCAGTCCATTGGCTGCAACACCAGGCCAGGCAGTTGCACTGAACCCGAACGCAGGCTGCTTTGATGATTGAACATCACCTGGAATAGCGGGTTATGGCTCAGGCTGCGCTCCGGCTGCAACACCTGCACAAGTTGCTCGAACGGCAGGTCCTGATGGGCCTGGGCTTCCAAAGCGCGCCGTTTGACTTGGCCCAGCAACTGCTCGAAAGGCATCTGCCCGTGCAACTGCGCCTGCAGTACTTGGGTATTGACGAAGAAGCCCATCAGCCGCTCGGTTTCGAGACGATTACGGTTGGCGATCGGCACGCCGACGCGAACCTGCGACTGGCCGCTGTAGCGGTGCAGCAAGGTCTGGAACGAGGCCAGCAGGAGCATGAACAAGGTCACGTCCTGGCGTTCGGCCAAGGCTTTGAGCTCAGCCAGCATCACGCGGTCAAGATGGATCTGCCGGCGTGCGCCGCGATAGCTCTGCACCGCTGGGCGCGGATGGTCCAGCGGCAAGTCCAGCAGCGGATGGTCGTTACCCAGACGGGCGCACCAGTAATCGAGCTGGCGTTGTTGCTCCCCTGCCGCCATCCAATCACGCTGCCAACGGGCATAGTCGGCGTACTGGATCGGCAAGGCCGGCAAGTCCGCGTCACCTTGGTACAGCGCCACCAACTCGTCGATCATGACCTGCATCGACCAGCCGTCAGAGATGATGTGGTGTTGGGTGATGACCAGCACGTGGTGCTCAGGCGCGACGACCAGCAACTTGACGCGCATCAATGGGCCGTCAAGCAGATCGAACGGGCGCTGGATTTCTTCGCTGACGGCGTGCTCGATGGCATCGGCGTCGATCGCTTGCTGCTCAATCGGCACGGTCAGACTGGGGTGGACGACTTGCAAGGTGTGCTCGCCCGCCTCCACAAACGTAGTGCGCAGCGGTTCATGACGCTGCACCAGGGCCTGGACGGCGCGTGCAAGTGCCGCACTGTCGAGTTGACCGCGCACGTGCAATGCAGTCGGTACATGGTAAGCCGCGCTGGCCGGGTCCAATTGCCACAGGAACCATTGACGCTCCTGAGCAAAGGACAACGCCAGCGGCTGCTCACGTCCAAGCGCTTGGAGCGCTGGCGCCGTATCGGCCGTCAAGCCTGCGCAAGCCGCCGCGAAGGCTGCCAGCGTCGGCTGTTCGAACAGGGCCCGCAACGGCACGTCCAGCTTGAGGTCGTGACGCACCCGTGAGATCACCTGAGTCGCCAGCAACGAGTGACCGCCGCGCTCGAAGAAGTGGTCGTCCAGGCCAACCCGCTCCACGTGCAGCACCGCTTGCCAGATCGCTGCCAACTGCACCTGCAAAGGGCTCTGAGGTGCCACGTACACGGCGCACGCCTGGCTCAGATCCGGTGCCGGCAGCGCCCGGCGGTCGAGCTTGCCATTGTTGTTGAGCGGCAAGGCATCGAGTACCACCCAATGTCCCGGCACCATGTAATCCGGTAACGCCTGACGCAAGCGTGTCGCCAGTGCCTGCGCTTCCAACTGCTGATCATCGGCGGGTACCACATACGCCACCAACTGCATGCCGATCGCGCTCGGCTGGGCAATCACTGCCGCTTCAAGCACGTCGGGCAAGGCTTGCAGGCTGGCTTCGATCTCGCCCATTTCGATACGAAGGCCGCGAATCTTCACCTGATGGTCGATACGCCCCACGTATTCCAGCGCCCCCGCCGCGTTGTACCGGGCCAGGTCGCCACTGCGATAAAGCCGCGCACCGGGCGTGGCGGAAAATGGGTCCGGCAAGAAGCGCTCGGCAGTGAGCGCCGGGCGATCGAAGTAGCACTGGGCCAAGCCCGCCTCGGCGCCGATGCATAACTCGCCCACACCGTCGGTGCTCAGCAGTTCGAAACCGCTGTCGAGCACATACAGCGCACGCCCCGCAATCGCCTGCCCAATCGGTACGCCGTACGCGTCGTTGGCATCGGTCAACTGGCAGTCATGCACGCTGGACACCACCGTGGCTTCGGTCGGCCCGTAGGTATTGACCAGGCGCACATGACCAAGCCCTGCGGCATGCCAGGCACGTACACCCTCCACCGCCATGGCTTCACCGCCCACATGCACCTGGCGCAGCTTGCCCAGGGAGCGGCAGTGCACTGCACATTCCTGCGCCAACAGATACCAGTAGGCCGCCGGCAAGTCGGCCAGGGTTACGCCTTGCTCGACGATCTCCCGCGCCAGTTGCCCGGCGTCCCACAGCTCATCACTGCGCATGATCAACGCTGCACCCACACACAAGGGCGGGAAGCACTGCTCGACAAAACCGTCGAAACTGAAGGTCGCAAACTGCAAGACGCGATCCTCGGCACTCAAGCGGCTGTACAGCGTGGCACTGTCGCAGAATTGACCGAGGGCGGCATGATCGATGGCCACACCTTTGGGCTGACCGGTGGAGCCCGAGGTGTAGATCACATATGCCAGATCAGCAGCGGCGGCAGGGTTGGGCACGTTGGTCGTCGGGTAGCCGGCCAGCTCGTCACCGCAGGCGGTGAAATCCACACGTGCCAGTCCTTGGGGCAATGGCAGATCCACGAGCAAGCCCACTTCGCTGAGCAGCAGGTTGAGTCGGCTGTCGGCGAGCATGTAGGCCAGGCGCTCGACGGGGTATTTCGGGTCCAGCGGTACGTAGGCCGCGCCACTTTTGAGTACCGCCAACAGGCTGACAATCAACTGTGGGCCACGACGCGAAGCCAGGCCCACCCGTTGTCCGGGACCGACACCAAGCTCCAATAGGCGATGGGCCAGACGATTGGCCCGCTGGTTTAGCTCGGCGTACGTCAAGCCTTCGCCACCGGCCAGTACAGCCATGGCGTCTGGGGTGGCCTGGGCTTGGGCAGCGATGCGTTGATGCACGCGCTCGTTACCCTGGGCAGCCGCAGCTGACCGGCTGAGAGCGAGCATATTCTGCTGTGCGGTGGCGTCGAGAAGGCGCAGGTTACCAAGGGGTACATGGGCATCTGCGAGCAATTGCGCCAGCAGGTGTTGCAGGTTGGCGCTCAGGCGCGCGACTTGCGGCTCGCTGAACAGCGAACGGTCGTAGCTGAACTCCAGGCGCAGGTTGGCCCCCAGCTCAATGCCCAGGGTCAATGGGTAGTGCGTTTGTTCATGGTTGTGCAGGCGGCCGAAGGTCAGGCCAGCCGGCGCGCCTTGCTTGAGCGCCTCGGCAACCGGGAAGTTTTCGAACACCAGCAAGGTATCGAACAGCGCGCCGTGATGGCCGGCCCAAGCCTGGATATCGTAGAGCGGTACATGCTCATGGTCGCGCAGGCTGAGGTTGAGCGCTTGCAACTCGCCGAGCCAGCTTGCGACCGACTGGGCTGGCGAGGCTGCACTGATGATCGGCAAGGTATTGATGAACAGGCCCAGTTGCTGCTCGATCCCTGGCAGTGGCGCAGAACGCCCGGCCACGGTGGCGCCGAAGGCCACGCAATCCTGGCCTGTGTAGCGCTGCAACAGCAGGCTCCAGGCGCCTTGCAACACGGTATTGAGGGTCACTTTGTGCTGGCGCGCAAACTCGCCGAGACGTCGGGTAACGTCGCTGTCCAGCGTCACGTGATGGTCCGCCATGCCGATCCCGTCCACCGGCTTGCGCAGTGCCTGGGACAGCAAGGTCGGCGCCGGCAATGCTGCCAGTGCGGCTTTCCAGAACGCTTCTCCAGAGCCTTGCTGTTGCAACCAGCCCAAATAATCGCGCCATTGCCCCAGTGGTGCGGGCACAGCCTGGCCTGCGTAGTGAGCAATGACTTCGCCAAGCAACTGCGCGTTGCTCCAGCCATCCATGAGAATGTGGTGGCTGGTAAAAATCAGGTGCCAGGCCGCGCCCGCACCGCGCACCAGGGTCAGGCGAAACAGCGGCGCGGCATTCAGTGCAAAACCGCGCTCACGTTCAGCCTGGGCCAGGGCGTCGAAGTCGGCATACGGGTCTTCAATCACTTGCAGTTGCAGGTCAACCTGGTGCTGGATCAACTGGTGAGCACTGTCCATGCCCAGCCAGTGGAAGCTGCTGCGCAGGGTGTCATGGCGGTCCAGCGCGGCCTGCCAGGCACGCCCGAAGGCCAATAGGTCGAGCCCTTCGATGTCGAGCCGCAACTGGTTGATATAAGACTGGGCCTCGGGCGCAAGCAACGTGTGGAACAACATGCCCTGCTGCATCGGCGACAGCGGGTAAAGATCGGCAATAGCCGACCCCGCCACGGGCAATGCATCCAGTTGCTGCTGAGTAAGACGTGCCAACGGAAAATCCGACGGGGTCACCTGCCCTGCCGGAGCAGCACAACAATGTTCGATCAACGCCTTGAGTTCAGCGGTGTATTCATCCGCCAGACGCTGGACGCTCGACACGTCAAACATCTCGCGACTGAAGCCCCATTGCAGCGCCAACTCACCGCCATACACCTGCCCTTCCACCGTCAACCAGTTGGCCAGCGGTGCCTCGGGATCCTGGGCTTGGCCGCTGCCTTCACTGGCCGGTACGAAGAGTACCGACTCATTGAACTGACGGTCGAACTGGCCCAGGTAGTTGAACGTAATGCGCGGTGCGGCGAGGTTCGCCAGGCTTTCGCGGGCCTGCGGCGACCCCAGGTAACGCAGCAGACCGTAACCCAGGCCCTTGTCGGGCACGGCGCGCAGTTGCTCCTTGACCGATTTGATCGCATCGGATAACTCGCCTTCGGCGTGCAGACGCACCGGGAACAGGCTGGTGAACCAGCCGACGGTGCGGCTCAGGTCGATGTCGTCGAACAGGTCTTCGCGGCCATGGCCTTCCAGCTGGATCAGCGCAGCGGGTTGTTCGCTCCAGCGGCTGATCACCCGCGCCAGGGCCGTCAGCAGCAGGTCGTTGACCTGGGTGCGATAGGCCGCCGGTGCGTCTTGCAGCAACCGGCGGGTCTGCTCGGCGTCGAGGCGGGTTTCCAGTTTGGTGCCCAGGCGGTTTTGCAGGCCGCCCTCGGGGTGGTCGCAAGGTAGATCGGTGTCGACCGATTGCGCCTGCCAGTACGGCAGTTGTTCGTCGAGGGTTTGCGCGTGGTCGTGAAGTTGCTGCGCCCAATGCTGGTACGCGCTGGTTTTCGCCGGCAGCGACTGTTCGCGGTAAGCCTGTTGCAGGTCTTCGAGCAGGATGCGCCAGGACACACCATCGACGACCAGGTGGTGGATCACCAGCAGCAAGCGTTGGCTGCCATCGGCCATGCTCACCAATGCGGCGCGTATCAGCGGGCCTTGTTCGAGGTCGAGGCTGCGCTGGGCTTCATCACACAGCGCTGCCAACTCGGCGTCGATGTTGGCGTGAGACTGCCACAGCAGCGGCTCGGCGAGGGGCGCCGCATGGCTCTGATGCCAGCCATCCGCCTGCTGCACAAAACGCAGGCGCAAGACGTCGTGATGCTGGATCAGCTGGTTCAAGGCCGCTTCCAGCTGCGCGGGCTGCAACGCCTCTCGCGGGGTCAGCAGCAACGACTGGTTCCAGTGATGACGTGCCGGGATCGTCTGGGCGAAAAAGCGCTGTTGCACTGGGGTCAGAATCACCTCGCCACTGACCGGGCTCTGGTCGATCAGGCTGACTTGGTCGAAGCTGGCCACCCGCGAAAGGCTACGGATGCTTTGGTACTGGAACAGGTCCCGGGGGCTGAGTCGGATACCGGCCCGGCGGGCGCGGCTGACCACCTGGATAGAAATGATCGAGTCGCCACCCAGCTCGAAGAAGTTATCGTCCTGGCCGACCTGTTCAACGCCGAGCACATCGCTCCAGATCGCCGCCAGGGCTGTTTGCAGGTCGCCTTGTGGGGCGATAAACGCCTGTTGCAGCGCTGCATCCGGCAGTGGCAATGCCTTGCGGTCAAGCTTGCCGTTGGCGGTCACCGGCAGCTTGGCCAGGGTGAGGAAGTGGGTCGGCACCATATATTCCGGCAGGCTGCCGAGCAGCCAGGCCTTGAGGTCGGTCGGCTCCTCGCCTTCACACACCAGGTACGCGACCAATTGTTTGCCACCTTGCACCAACACCACCGCTTCGCGCACTTGCGGGTGCTGCATCAGGCGGGTTTCGATTTCGCCCAGTTCGATACGCAAGCCGCGCAACTTGACCTGGTGATCGAGGCGGCCGAGGTATTCGATCACACCATCGGCGCGCTGGCGCACACGGTCACCGGTACGATACAGCCGCTCACCCGTCACGAACGGGCTTGGCACAAAACGTTCGGCGGTCAACGCCGGGCGCCGATGATAACTGCGCGCCAGGCCGCTACCGCCCAGGTACAGCTCGCCAGCTACACCGTCAGGCACCGGGTTGAGTTGGGCGTCGAGCACATAGGTGGCGAGGTTGGCGATCGGGCGGCCGATGGGTACGCTGTCGGCGCCTTCGTCGATGCAGGTCCAGTGGGTGACGTCAATGGCCGCTTCGGTCGGGCCATAGAGGTTGTACAGCGCCACATCGGGCAGCCTGGCGAACACCTGCCGTTGCGCATCCAGGGGCAAGGCTTCGCCACTGCACACGATTCGCGTGAGGCTCGCACACGTTTGAACGCCCGGCTCATGGATAAACACCTGCAACATCGACGGCACGAAGTGCAACGTGGTGATGGCGTACCGGCCGATGGTTTCGATCAGGCGCGCCGGTTCACGGTGCTCCCCAGGCGCCGCAACCACCAGGCGCGCACCGGTCATCAGCGGCCAGAAGAATTCCCACACCGACACGTCGAAGCTGAACGGGGTTTTCTGCAACACTGCATCCGCGGCATCCAGGCCGTACGCCTGCTGCATCCAACTCAAACGGTTGACCAACGCACGGTGGCTGTTGCCAGCGCCCTTGGGCTTGCCGGTGGAGCCGGAGGTGTAGATCACATAGGCGAGGTTGAGGGCATTGACCGCCACGGCGGGCGCTTCGCGGCTGTAGCCGTCGAGCCACAGCGCCGGCTGATCCAGGGCAATCACCTGGATACCGGCAGCGGGCAGCGCGGCCAGCAGGCTTTGCTGGCTGAGCAGCAACCGAATGCCGCTGTCTTCGATCATGTAGGCCAGGCGTTCCTGGGGATACTCGGGGTCGAGGGGCACGTAGGCGCCACCGGCCTTGAGAATCGCCAGCAGGCCGATGACCATTTCGACGGAACGCTCGACACAGATCCCCACCAGCACGTCGGGGCCTACGCCCTGCTCGCACAAGGCGTGGGCCAGCTGGTTGGCCCGGCTGTCGAGCTGGGCGTAGGTCAAGGTGGTTGTACCGAATACCAGTGCCGGTGCATCCGGGGTGCGCTGAACCTGGTCTTCGATCAGGTGATGAATTGCGCGTTCGGTTGGGTATGACTCGGCAGTCTGGTTCCAGGTGTGAACCAGCCGGTGCTGTTCTTGGGCATCAAGCATCGACAATTCGCCGATACGCTGTTCGCCATCCAACACCATCGCCTGCAACAGGCTGATCCAGTGTTGGGCCATGCGGTCGATGGTCGGCGCGTCAAACAGGTCATTGGCGTAGGTCAGCGCGGCGTGCAGGGTGCCGGATTTTTCATAGGTGTCCAGGGTCAGGTCGAACTGCGTGGTGCGGCCTTGCCATTCCACCAGGGCCAGCTCCAGGCCGGACGCGGTACTGACCGAAGCGATGTCGGCGACGACCGGCTGGTGGTTGTACATCACCTGGAACAGCGGCGTGTGACTCAGGTTGCGCTCGATTTTCAGCGCTTCTACCAGGCGCTCGAAGGGCAATTCCTGATGGGCCTGGGCACCCAGCGCGTGTTCCTTGATGCCTTGCAACAGCTCGGTGACGCGGGTTTGCCCGCTCAGTTCGGTGCGCAACACCTGGGTGTTGACGAAGAAACCGATCAGCCCTTCGACTTCAGTGCGGTTGCGATTGGCAATCGGCACGCCGACGCGGATATCACCCTGGCCCGTATAGCGATGCAGCAGCACATTGAACGCGCCCAGCAGCAGCATGAACAAAGTGACGTTGTGTTTTTGCGCGCAACTGCGCAGTTGTACCGCCAATGCCGGATCAATCGCGAAGTTATACCGCGTGCCTTGATGGCTGGGCATCGCCGGGCGTGGGTGGTCGGTGGGCAGTTCCAGTACCGGATGCTCGTCGCCCAGGCGCGCCTGCCAGTATTCCAACTGGCGCGCCTGCTCCCCCGCTTCCAGCCAGCGCCGTTGCCACAGGGCATAGTCGCTGTACTGGATCGGCAGCGCCGGCAATTGCGGTTCTTCGTTGCGCTCATGGGCGTCATAGCAACGAATGAACTCGTCGATCAGTACGTTCATCGACCAACCATCAGAGACGATGTGATGCAGGGTTAGCAGCAGCACGTGCTCTTGATCGGCGAGTTTGAGCAGTTGCACACGCAACAGCGGGCCGTGCTCCAGGTCGAACGGCAACAGGGACTGGCGGGTAGCGGCGTCGCTGACGGCCTGCTCGCGCTCGGCGTCTGGCAAGGCGCTGACGTCCAACTGCTCGACATTCACCGCCGGTTCTACCGCCACCTGCGTCAAGCGCTCGTCGGCCTGTCGTTGGAACACCGTGCGCAGGGTTTCGTGACGCGCCACCAGGCTGGCGAACGCCTGCTCCATCGCAGGCAGGCTCAGCGCGCCGGTCAAGCGCACCGCGCCAGGCAAATTGTAGGCGCCACTGGCCGGTTCCAATTGCCAGAGAAACCACATGCGCTGCTGCGCGTAGGAAAGCGCCTGGCGATCCTCAACCTCCACCCCTGCCGGTATCGGAAACCTGGAAAAATCCACGCCCTCTTTCTGCAGGGCTTGCAGGAACAGTCGGCGTTTTTCCAGGGGCAGCCCGATAAACCGGCGAGCAAGTTTCAAGGAGTCTTCAGCATTCATTTCTTCGAATCCGGGGCAATAGGCGGGAAGCACAAAGGCACGTCGTCCCTATAAAACGAACCGGGAAGGGAAAAATTAGCGGGGGGATGGGTGGCATCGAGCGAGCTGTCATCAAGGGTTACATCAATTCCGGGAAAGGCACACGCCCCCGAGCTAGCATTGACGAACACCACTTTTTGCAACTACATTTAGTTACACGCAAGGAACGCCGTGTCCAAAAATGAAAAGCTGCTCGCCAAATTGCTCAATGAGCACATGGCATTTACCTGGCCCGAGCTCGTCACGCTGTTACGCCGACTCGGATACACACTGATTGAAGGGGCTGGAAGCCGCGTCAAGTTCGATATCGGCGACCCCAGTGCAATGATCACGTTGCACAAGCCTCACCCGGGCAACGAACTGAAACATTACATTCGGCGCCAGATCATCGAACAATTGAAATCAGGAGAACTGATTCAGTGAACAACCAGCTCAAACATAAAGGCTACATCGGCTCTATCGAGGCCAGCCTCGAAGACAACTGCCTGTTCGGCAAGATTTTATTCATCAAGGCATTAGTGAGCTACGAAGGCAAAACCGTCGCAGAACTGGACGCAGCCTTTCGCGAAGCCGTGGACGATTATCTGGCTACCTGCCAGACCCTGGGGCAATCACCTGAGAAGCCATGCAAGGGCTCGTTCAACGTACGCGTTGGGCATGAACTGCATCTGGCAGCCGCTCTGGCCGCAATGCGTAAAAAGGTGACGTTGAACGACCTTACGCGCCAAGCGCTGAATGAGTTTCTGCAACAGCACGACGACGGTCTAGCGGCGGTTTGAATTGGCCAGTCAGGCAACATCGCCACAGGGCTCGTTCGATGCGTGTGGCGAAGTGACGACGCGAGTCATCCCAAATGGTCTTATTCGGGCATTAGAGGTCGTTGACTCCAATCAGAACTAAAGGGTCCATTGTGTTTTTCCACCCGGACTTCTAAATTGAAATCAACGCCCTTCCTGATCCTTGGTCCGCAGTAACGTCCAATGGCATAGACACCCGGAGTCTTGCTATGAACGACATCAGCCCGCCGCCTCCCCCACAAAAAAACTCAACCGGCCTGGAAATACCTGCGCTTGAATGTCCATTACCGATACGACTGGACGAAGCGCTCGGCAACCGTATCAATGCGCTGTTAATGGCGTGGATCAATCGAATCGGTATTTTCGAGGGGCAGTTGGATCACGTAAGGGCCTCGAACTTCGGGCGTTTCGTAATGCTGTGTCACGCCGACACCGACGACGTTCAACGCTTGCTACTGTCTGCAAAATGCATGGCGGCGCTGTTCGCGGTAGACGATCACTATTGTGATGATGAGCGAAGTGGCGCCAACCCCAAGCTCCTGGGCGCACGCTTGTCACTGGCCCTGGCCGCCCTGGACAGGGCATATCTGATTCCATCCCACGACCTCGCGCTCAAACGTGCGCTCAACGATGATCCGGTTTTACGTGGATTGCGGGGATATATGAACCACCTGGATCGCTATGCGACACCCTCGCAGAAAGCTCGCGTTCAGTCGGAGACCATTGCGATGTTCGTGACCATGAATGCGGAAGCTTCATGGCGCATCGAACACAGCCTGCCTCAAGTCTGGGAATATTTGGCACATCGTCAAGTCAACAGCTTTTTACCTTGCATGGCCCTCATTGATATTGTCGGCGGCTATGAACTGGGTGCCGATACTTATTTTTCTGCGCCTGTACGCGAAGTGATCGCCCTAGCTGCAAGTTTGACCATGCTCGTCAATGACTTGTATTCCGCATCCAAAGAGCAAGAGCCTGGCATCGGTGATTTCAACCTGCCATTGCTGCTGGCAAACGAACAAGGTTGTTCATTACAGCAAGCCTTGTGGTTGACAGCCGATCTTCACAACACGCTTATACGTAGATATGAAGCCAAGGAAAGAAGGCTGCTCAAACAGGCCTCCCCCACGCTCAAGCGCTTCCTCGGCGGGGTAAAAGCCTGGCTGGGCGGCAATTACGAGTGGCATCGACACAGCGGTCGCTATCAAGTGTGAACAAGCCGGCACTCAGCCCAACCGCCGATACCCCAACCATGCGGCCAACAACACCACCGCCCCCGCCGCCAACGCCACCCGGAACCCACTGGCAGCGCCGAAATGATCGATCATCCAACCAGAGCTGGCGGCGCCGATAGCAACACCGATGCTCAGCCCGGTGATCAGCCAGGTCATACCTTCGGTGAGGCGGCTGGGCGCAACGATCTGCTCGACCATGGCCATCGACACGATCAAGGTGGGCGCAAAGAACAGGCCGGAGATAAATATGGCGACGGCCAGGCCGGGGATGTTGCTCACCAGCAACAAGGGCAAGGTAGTCAACGCCGTGGCCACGCCGCAGAACAGGAACTGACGCGGCAACGGCGCCTTGAGCTTGAGGGCACCGAAAGCCAGCCCGGCCAGGCACGAACCGATGGCGTACACCGACAGCACAATACTCGCCGCCGCCGGCTGGCCCTGATGCTGGGCGAACGCCACACTGACCACGTCCACCACGCCGACGATCACGCCCATGGCCAGCAGCAAGGTCATCAGAATCAAAACCGCAGGGGAAGCGATCAGCCAGCGGCCATGCGCGCCGTGGTGCTCGTGTATGGGTGGCTCGGTTTGCCGCTGCATTACAAAGGTGGTGACGCCCACCGCTAGTAACAATGCCGCCACCAAAGGGCCGGCTTCGGGGAACAGCACTACGCTCAGGCCCACAGAAATGGGTGGGCCGATAATAAAGCACACCTCATCCAGCACCGACTCCAGAGCAAACGCGGTTTGCAGCCTGGGCTGGCCGCGGTACAACTCGGTCCAGCGCGCACGCACCATGGCGGACATATTGGGCATGCAGCCGGCCAGCGCAGCAAACAGGAACAGCGTCCAGCTTGGTGCCTGCAAACGCGTACACAGCAACAACATCAATAGCGCCCCGCCGCCGATCAGTGCGGCTATCGGCAGGACCTTGCCCTGGCCGTAGCGGTCCACCCAACGCGACACTTGCGGCGCACAAAACGCCGTGGCCAGGGCAAACACCGCCGCCACCGACCCCGCCAGCCCATAACCGCCATGGACTTGGGCGAGCATGGTGATCAGGCCGATACCGGTCATCGAGATTGGCATGCGCGCCAACATGCCTGCGAGCACAAAGGCTCGGGCGCCTGGGACCTGGAATAATTCGGCGTAAGGGTTTGCCATCCTGCGTAACCTCTTGCTCAAGCCGCGGCCTTGCTATCTGAAACGATGCGGGCAGAATACATACGGTGCGTATGTGATGGATCATGCTTCGCATACGCACCGTATGTCAATCACCAACCGATGAGACTTCCATGAGCCGAGCCCGTGCCGAAATGATCGAAGAGACTCGCGCCCGCCTGATCGCAAGTGCGCGCCGGGCATTCGCCACCCAAGGCTATGCCCATACCTCGATGGATGACTTTACCGCTCAAGCCGGGCTGACGCGCGGTGCGTTGTACCATCACTTTGGTGACAAAAAAGGCTTGCTGGCAGCCGTAGTCGCCCAGCTCGACAGCGAGATGGACGAGCACTTGCAACGCATCAGCGCGCAGGCCATAGAGCCCTGGAGCGGGTTTTGCGAACGCTGCCGAGCTTATCTGCGCATGGCCCAGGATCCGGAAATCCAGCGCATTGTGTTGCAGGATGCGCCAGCGGTGCTGGGGGATACCGGCTCACAACACCACTGCGTTGAGTCGTTGCGCCAACTCCTGGAGGCCCTGATGCAAGCCGGATGGGTGGAGCCGGCACCCAGCCAGGCACTGGCGCAGTTGATCAACGGCAGCCTGGTCAACACGGCGTTGTGGATCGCCCGAGATGCACACCCGAGCGCGCGGCTGGAGGAAGGCTTGCAGGGCCTGGAGGTGTTACTGCGCGGGCTCAGCCTCAAACCAACCGCTTGATCTGCTTATGCCGCCATACCAGCCGGTAATACGCGGTCTGCAATACCAGCATTGCCAGGTAGGTCACCGGGAACGCCATCCACACCCCCTCCAGCCCGAAGTGTGCGTTGAACAGATAAGCCATCGGCAGCTCCACGCAAAGCACGCAGAAAATCGAGATTGCCACCGGCATCAGCACCACGCCGCTGGCGCGCATGATGCCGCCGATCACCGCCTGGAAGCCGAACACCAGGATGCTCCAGAGCATGATGTGCAGCAGGTGTTCGGCTCTGATCCGGGCGCTGTCGTCAGTGATGAACAGCCCCAGCAACCAGTGCGACAACCCATAACCGAGCACAATCAGGCCCCCGGTCAGGCACAGGTTGATCACCAACCCCGTGCGCAGGATCGGCCCGATGCGCTCCAGGCGCCCGGCGCCGATCGCCTGGGCACCGAGGATCGAGGCGGTGATGGCAATCGACAGCGCCGGGAACTGGACGTAGTTGACGATCTGCGTCACCGCGCCATAAGCCGCCGTGGCCTGGGAGCCGTGGCTATTGACCAGGGCCAGGATGACCAATTCCGACAACGACAACACCACCATCTGCAAGCCTGTCGGCAGGCCGATGCGCAGCACTTTACCGAGGATGACGCGGTCCAGGCGTAAAGCCGCGAGCAGCTCGCGATCCGGTGCCATCACATGGTTTTTATGCCGCAGGCGCAGCACCAGGAACAGCATCGCCAAGGCGTTAGCCACCAAACCTGCGTAAACCGCACTCTGGATGCCAAGGGGCGGCAGGCCGATCCAGCCGCGAATCAGCGCTGGCGTGAGCAGCAAGCCCACCAGGGTCGAAACCATTAACGCCAGCAACGGTGAAATCGTATCGCTCACCCCA
Source organism: Pseudomonas sp. B329 (assembly GCF_023127835.1). Classification (NCBI taxonomy): domain Bacteria; kingdom Pseudomonadati; phylum Pseudomonadota; class Gammaproteobacteria; order Pseudomonadales; family Pseudomonadaceae; genus Pseudomonas; species Pseudomonas sp. B329. Next base: position 17,500 of record NZ_SPKP01000010.1, read on the forward strand.
CGCAGCAATTGGGTATAGAGGATGAACACCAGCAACAGCGGCATGATCAACATCATCATCTGGGCATAGCCCACCGCATCGTCGAGCACATCCAGCGGCGTACCCAATGCCTGCAAGGCCGGGCGCGCAAACAGGCTGCCCAGCACCGCGGCAATCAGGCCCACCAGGGCGCCCAACGTCAGGGTGGCGCCGGTAATCACCTTGACCAGCCCCGTCTCCTGGGCACCCCACGCCTGGCCGATCAACACTGAGGCGCCCGCCCCCAGGCCGATCACCAGGGCGATAAAGAAAAACACGATGGGGAACATCCCCGACACCGCCGCCAAAGCCTGGGTGCCGAGCATTTGCCCGACATAGATACCGTTGAGGGTGCCGGAAAAGCTTTGCAGAAAATTGGACAGCACCATCGGTGCCAGAAAGATCAGGTAGATCTGCCACAGCGGGCGTTGCAAAGGGGTCAGCATGAAAAATGGGACCTCGAATAACGAAAGCGTCGCAGGGTTATACCGTAAGTGGATCCAATGCTAATGCGTTTTAGCAAAGATCACTCATCCACCAAACGTCTGCGACGGCCTGCGCAACGTAGGGTCGAACGGGTTGATGCGTGGCCCGATTGCTGCAGCTTCGCGCTTGAGCAACTCCACCACCATCGGCAATCGGCTTGGCCCCAGGCGGTCACTGATGGTCGCCACACTCAACGCTGCGACCGCATGCCCCTCGCGGTTGAGGATCGGCACTGCCAACCCCGCCATACCTTCCAGCACCCCGGTGTTGCGTGCCGCGTAGCCCAAATTGCGAACGTTCTCAACTTCGGAGCGCAGCAGCACTTCGTCATACAAATGAAAATCCTTGAGCCGTGGCAGGTTGTAGCGGATGACCGTCTCGCGCTCTTCCTGCGGCAGAAAGGCCAGAATTGCCAGGCTGCCCTGCCCTACCCCCAGGGCTACGCGCCCGCCGATATCACCGGTGAAGGTACGAATCGGGTACGGGCCTTCGCTGCGGTCCAGGCAAATGGCGTCGAAGCCGCTGCGAGCCAGCAGGAACAGCGAATCTCCCAACGATGCACTCAGGCGCAACAGGCTTGGGCGCACCAGATCGCGCAGGTTGCCAGTCTTGCCGGCATTGGCCGCCAACGCAAAGAACTCCAGGCTCAGGCGATAGCGTTTACTGCGTGCATCCTGCTCGACCATGCCTTCATCCATCAGGCTGCGTAGCAAGCGGTGAGTGGTGGGCTGGGAGAGGCCAACGCGGTGGGCGAGCTGGGTGACACGTTCACCTCCCTCGGGCACTTCACCCAGAGCGCGTAGTAAGGCAAACACGCGGGATACGCCACCAGCACCGACTTCCTTGCCGCTGCTATTCCGCTGAATGGAATCTGTATCACTCGATATCAACATAAATTCTGCTCAGTGAATAAATCTTAAAATAGTAGTCCGCTGAATGAAATCCCATCTTCCGCCCATCCTAGTCTTCGCTCTAATCTGCGTCCACAGGGGCGAAACGAACAACAACTGGCAGCCGACTCAAGATCGAGCGTCAACGCACCGGCAACACTCTTTTCGCATCTGCCCAAAACAAAAAAGCGCGCTTCGGCGCGGCGGAATAAAAGGTGGAACGCAGACATGGCATTTCTCCAACTCAACGCCTTGAGTAAACGCTACGGCGCCGTTGATGCAGTAGTTGCCACCGACCTCGCGGTGGAAAAAGGTGAATTCGTTTCCCTGCTTGGTCCTTCGGGCTGCGGCAAGACCACCACCCTGCAAATGATCGCCGGCTTTGTCGAGGTGAGCAGCGGCCAGATCCTGCTCGATGGTCGCGACATCACCCGCGCCAAGCCTGCCAGTCGTGGCCTGGGCGTGGTGTTCCAAAGCTATGCGCTGTTTCCCCATATGAGCGTGCGCGACAACGTCGCCTTCGGCTTGAAGATGCGCAAGGTACCGGCCACCAAGATCGCAAGCCTCGTCAAGACCGTACTCGAACTGGTGCGTCTGGCCCCCCATGCCGAACGCTACCCTCGGGAACTCTCCGGCGGCCAACGCCAACGCGTCGCGCTGGCCCGTGCATTGGTGATCGAGCCACCGGTTCTGCTGTTGGATGAACCGTTGTCCAACCTTGACGCCAACCTGCGTGAAGAGATGCAGTTCGAGATCCGCCGCATTCAATGTGCGGTGGGCATCACCACCTTAATGGTCACCCACGACCAGGGCGAAGCGCTCTCCATCAGCGATCGCGTGGTCGTGATGCAGGCCGGGCGCGTGACCCAGATCGACGCGCCGTACAAACTCTATGAACACCCGCGCACGCGCTTCATCTCTGACTTTGTCGGCAAGGCCAACCTGCTGGCCGGCGACTACGACGCGCTCGGTGTCCCCCAAGTGCGTCACCAGGGCGGCGCTGGCCAACTGACCCTGAGCCTGCGTCCGGAAAAGATCCAATTGGTACAAGCAGGTTCAGGCCGCGTGCAAGGCCAGGTGCTCGACCGCTACTTTTTCGGCAGCCAATGGCTGTATCGCATCCATACCCCCCTTGGCGAAATTACCGTGGTGCGCGGCAACGATGGCAGCGCACCGCTTTGCAACGGCGCGGCAGTGGGCCTGCAATGGCAAGCGGATTTGCTGCGGGTACTGGCGGCCGATGAGGTGCACCCATGAGGCGCGGCTACCTGCTCTCGTTACCGGCATTGGTGCTGTTTGGCGGGTTACTGATCTTGCCATTGGCCTTGACGCTGGTACTGTCCTTCAACGTGTTCGATTACCAGGTGGGTGTAAAGGCCGATCAGTGGACCCTGGACCACTACCTGGCATTGTTGAGCGATGCCTATTTCTACGAGATCTTCTGGCGCACCTTCTGGATCAGTGCGCTGGTAACGTTGCTGTGCGTGCTGATCGGGGTACCGGAGGCGTACATCCTCAGCCGCATGGGTACGCCGTGGCGGTCGGTCTTCCTGATCCTGATCCTCACACCGCTTCTGATTTCCGTGGTGGTACGCGCGTTTGGCTGGAGCTTGCTGCTCGGCGCCGATGGCCTGGTCAACCAAGTGATCCAGGCCATCGGCGGGCGCCCGGTGAAGCTGCTGTATACGCCGTTCGCCGTGATCATCGCGCTGGTGCACGTGATGCTGCCGTTCATGATCATTCCGGTATGGACCTCCCTGCAAAAGCTCGACCCCTCGGCGGAACAAGCGGCGCTGTCGCTGGGCGCAAGCCAGGCCACGGTGATGCGCAAGATCGTGTTGCCGCAAGTGATGCCCGGTGTGCTGTCCGGCACCTTGATCGTGTTCGGCCTGGCCGCCAGTTCATTCGCAATCCCAGGGCTGCTGGGCGGGCGACGTCTGAAAATGGTCGCCACTGTGGTGTATGACCAATACCTCTCGGAACTCAACTGGCCCATGGGCGCGACTATCGCGGTGGTGCTGCTGTTGGTCAATCTACTGATCATGCTGAGCTGGAACCGAATGGTCGAAGGCCGCTATAAAAAGTCCCTGGGGGTTTAAGCGCATGTCCAGAAACGGTCCTTTGGCCCTCGGTTTCCATGGTTTGGTGGTGCTGTTCATGATGGCGCCGCTGGTGGTGGTGTGCCTGGTGGCGTTCACCCCGGAAAACACCTTGAGCCTGCCCACATCGGGCTTTTCCCTGCGCTGGTTTCGCGCCGTATTCGAACGCGCCGACTTCATCCAGGCCTTCTATAACAGCCTGATCCTGGCGTTTACCGCCGCGTCCCTGGCGACCTTGATCGCGGTACCGGCGGCCTTGGCGATCAGTCGCTATACGTTCCCCGGGCGTAACTTTTTCAGTGCACTGTTTCTGTCGCCGATCATCATCCCGCACCTGGTGCTGGGCGTGGCGATGCTGCGCCTGTTTGCGTTGATGGGCGTTAATGGCAGCTTTACCTGGCTGATGCTGGCGCACGTGGTGATCATCACTCCCTATGTACTGCGCCTGGTGCTGGCGGCAGCGATCGGGATTGATCGCAGTGCCGAGCAGGCCGCCGAATCCCTCGGAGCCGGGCGCTTTACGTTGTTCCGGCAAATCACCTTGCCGATGATTTTGCCTGGGGTGGCCGGTGGTTGGTTGCTGGCGTTCATCAACAGTTTCGATGAGGTGACCCTGTCAATCTTCGTCAGTTCACCTGCCACACAAACCCTGCCGGTGCGCATGTACGTGTATGCCACTGAGTCCATCGATCCAATGATGGCGGCGGTATCGGCGCTGGTGATCGCACTCACCGCAGCGACCATGATTCTGCTCGATCGGGTCTACGGCCTGGACCGTGTACTGGTGGGGAAACATTGATGGCGCTGTTCAAGCGGCTGACCGAAACCCAGCGCCCAGCCCTGGCGTTCACCCTTGATGGGCAGCCGGCCACCGGGCTGCTCGGCGATACCTTGCTGACTGCCATGCTGACCTGCGCCGACCATCTGCGCGGCAGCGATTTCAGCGCCGAACGCCGCGCCGGTTTTTGCCTGATGGGTGCGTGCCAGGACTGTTGGGTGCGGCTTGCCGATGGGCGACGCGTACGGGCCTGCTCGACGTTGCTCGAAGAAGGTCACGCGATCAGCCGCGATCCAGGACGGCAGCCATGAAGCCCGTGGCAATTGTAGGCGCAGGCCCAGCGGGCATCGCTGCCGCACGTACGCTGCTCGATCACGGCATAAAACCCTGCTTGATCGATGAGAACCTGCGCGGCGGTGGGCAGATATATCGGCGCCAACCGGCAAACTTCCAGCGCTCGGCCAAACAAATCTACGGCTTTGAAGCGAGCAAGGCGCAGACCGTGCATCGCATCATGGACGAGCTTGCGCCGTTGATCGACTACCGGCCGCAAACCCTGGTATGGAACGCCGAGGACAACCGTCTCGACCTGCTCACCAGCGGTCGCATCGACAGCGTTGAGTATTCGCGCATCATTGTCGCCACCGGCGCCACCGACCGTATCCTGCCGGTGCCGGGCTGGACCTTGCCGGGCGTCTACAGCCTGGGCGCGGCGCAAATCGCCTTGAAGTACCAGGGCTGCGCAATTGGCGAACGCGTAGTGTTTTGTGGTTCCGGACCACTGCTCTATCTCGTCGCTTATCAATATGCCCAGGCGGGCGCCAAGGTGTTGGCCGTGCTCGACAGTGCGCCGTTCAGTGCCCAATGTCGCGCATTACCGGCGCTGCTCAGGCAACCGGCGACCCTGGCAAAGGGTTTGTATTACCGTGCTTGGCTGACGGCCCATGGCATTGCCGTGCATCAGGGCGCAACACTGTCGCAGATCGATGGAGAGCAACGGGTCCACGGCATTCGCTGGGGCGAACAGACGCTGGAATGCGATGCGGTGGCCTTCGCGCATGCCCTGCGCAGCGAAACGCAACTAGCGGATTTACTCGGCTGTGACTTTGCCTGGAATAATCTCAACCGCGCCTGGTTGCCGCAGCGGGACTGCGCTGGGCGCAGCAGCGTCGAGGCGGTGTATCTGGCTGGCGATGGCGCAGGGATCATGGGCGCGGATGCGGCGCAGATGGCTGGCGAATATGCGGCGTTGGCGCTGCTGGAGGATGCCGGCATTACGGTCGATCAGCACCGCCAGGATACGCTGCAGAAGCAGTTGGCGAGGATCCAGGGCTTTCGTCAGGGCCTGGAAACCGCGTTCCCTTTCCCCGAACAATGGGCTGTGCAAGCCCCCGACGAACTGATTCTGTGCCGCTGCGAAGAGGTCAGCGTCGGTGAAGTGCGGGCAGTAGTGGATGAGGGTCACTGGGAAATAAATCGGGTCAAAGCCCATTGCCGCATTGGCATGGGCCGCTGCCAGGGACGGATGTGCGGGTTGGCGACGGCGGAAATTGTCGCCCAGCGCAGCGGGCGTGGCATCGAACAAGTCGGACGCCTGCGAGGCCAAGCGCCGATCAAGCCGCTGCCGTTTGGCGTGGAGGGGCAACCATGATCGACGTCATCGTCCTGGGCGGCGGGATCGTCGGCGCTTCGGCAGCTTTAACACTCGCGCGAAAAGGCCAGCGGGTGGCGCTGGTGGAACGGGATTTTTGTGGCTCGCACTCCAGCGGCGTCAATTATGGCGGCGTGCGCCGCCAGGGCCGGCCCTTGCATCAGTTACCGTTGTCCCAGCGCGCCCATCAACTGTGGGCCGACTTGCCAGGCTTGATTGGCATTAGTGGCGAGTACGTGCGCTGCGGGCATTTGAAGCTGGCGCGCAGCCCGGTAGATTTTGCTGCGCTGCATGCGTATGCCGAACAAACCCGTGGCTTCGACCTGGGCTTGCAGCTGTTGGATCGCACTGAGTTGCGCGGGCGTTTCCCCTGGGTGGGCGACGTGGCAGTGGGTGCCTCCTTGTGCCCGGAAGACGGACATGCCAACCCGCGACTAGTGGCCCCTGCCTTCGCCCGTGCCGCCCTACGCCACGGCGCCGAGGTGTACGAGCAAGCCGAAGTGATCGGCATCGAGCACAACAGCCAACAGTTCCAGGTGCACTGTGCCAATGGCTTGCATCTGCAAGCCCCCTGGCTGCTCAACTGCGCCGGTGCCTGGGCCGGCAGTGTCGCTGCACAGTTTGACGAGCCGGTACCGATTACCTCGGCGCACCCGGCGATGCTGGTCACCGAACCACTGCCGGTGGTGATGACTGTCAGTACCGGTGTCGAGGGCGGAGGGATCTATGCGCGGCAAGTCGCCAGGGGCAACTGCATCCTCGGCGGCGGTCGCGGCTTTGCCCTCGGCCCACAGCAAGCCAGGCCAGGTCAGGCCGCGCTGCTGGAAATTCTGCGCAATGCCAGCGAACTCTATCCATTTCTCAAGGGTGCCCAGGCGATCCGGACCTGGAGCGGCACCGAAGGTTACTTGCCCGATCACGAACCGGTGATCGGCCCCAGCAGCACCCAACCTGGCCTGCTCCACGGTTTCGGCTTCGCCGGCGCCGGGTTCCAGCTCGGCCCCGCAGTCGGCGAAGCCCTGGCAGAGATTGTCTGCGCAGGGGCCAGCCGCCAACCCATCGAAGCGTTTTCCATCCGTCGTTTCCAAGCCTGAGAGGAAAAACATCCATGCACTCACGCATCGCTTTATCCTGCTTGTCCCTCGCCTTGCTCACCGGCACCGCCCATGCCGCCCCCACGCTGTATCTGGGCATGAACGGCGGTACCATGGAACGGGTGTACGCCGACAAGGTGCTGCCCGCCTTCGAGAAAGCCAACAACGTCAAGGTGGTGATCGTACCCGGCACCTCCTCGGACATCCTTGCCAAGGTCCAGGCCAACAAGGCCAACCCGCAGATGCACGTCATGTTCCTCGACGACGGCATCATGTACCGCGCGATCTCCATGGGCCTGTGCGACAAGCTCGCGCCAAGCCCGACCCTGGAGCAGATCCCGGCCAAGGCCAGAATCAAGGACGAAGCCGTGGCCGTAACACTGGGCGTCACCGGCCTGGGTTACAACGCCAAGATGTTCAAGGACAAGGGCTGGTCCGCACCCACCTCGTGGATGGACCTGGCCGACCCGCGTTTCAAGGACAAAGTGGTGTTCCAGTCCCTGGCCTCCTCCACCTTTGGCCTGCACGGTTTCCTGATGTTCAACCGCATCCAGGGTGGCGATGAAACCAATGTAGAACCGGGCTTCAAAGCCTGGCCTACGAGCGTCGGCCCCAACGTACTGGAATACATCGCCAGCTCCGCGAAGATCTCCGAGATGGTGCAAACCGACGAAGCCGCACTCTTCCCCCTGACGCCGACCCAGGTCGCCACGCAGAAGCTGTTGGGCATCCCCATGGAATATGCGCAGCCCAAGGAAGGCGCGGTGGTTCTCAACGTGGCCGAATGCGTGATCGCCCGCAATGACCAGCCGGAACTGGCGCAGAAACTCGCAGCGTTCTTGCTGACCGCCGAGGCCCAGGCGCCGGCGCTGGAGGACGGCGACCAGATCCCGTCGAACCCGACGACGCCCACCACCGAAAAGACCCGGGCACGGGTGGAAGCCATGCAGGGTTACTTGCAGACGGCGATTTCAATTGACTGGGACCAGGTTAACCAGGCGAGGCCGGAATGGAATGCGCGGTGGAGTCGCTCGATTGAGCGTTGAGGCTTGAGCGCTGCGCAATCGCGGCCAGTTCATCGCGGGTGCTACTGATGACAGCACCCGCCTTGAGCAACTCATTGACCGCCTGTACCCCCCCCTCCTCGCTGATGCTGCGGCACGCCGGCAGGTGCAGGACCACTTGCAATCCGGCCTTGAGCAACTGCAACACAGTGGTCTTGACGCAGTAGTCCAAAGCCAGGCCGCCGACGATCACACGCACCACCCCTCGGGCCTTGAGGTACTCGATGACGCCGGTGGACAGTTTGTCGTGCAGGTCGTGGTAGCAGGCGCCATAAGGGTGCAGGTCGGGTTCGACGCCCTTCCAGACGAAGTAGTCATAGTCATAAGGCGTTGGCAGTTCGTCGAGCAATGTGAAGCCTTCGGTGCCCGGTACGCAGTGGCTGACCCAAGTGACATCGGCGTGGGCAAGGCCGGTGGGTTGCAACATCTGGCTGTGCTGCGCAACCACCCAAGGGGCGTGCGGGGTGTGGGCGTCCTTGCTGCCGATGCGATGACCGGCGAGACTGGCCATGTAGTTGAGTTCGGCGCCAATGCGGTCGCCACCGACCACCGGCAACTCGTTGGGGCACAAAGGCGTGAAGCTTTTCTGCGCGTCGACGTCGAATGAAGCGATGGCGGTTTTCGCAAGGGTCATGGTGATTCTCCGGTGGCAGGCCCCAGGTGACGGAGTGTCAGTCACTTTATAGATGGCTGGCAACACCGCCATGGGTACAAGTCGAATCGTCGCACCGCCCCTCCCATGTTTTTAACGGTGCATGGCTTCAGTTCATCCAGTTGCCGCCATCCACGTTGTAGGTCTGGGCCACCACATAGTCGGCTTCCTTCGACGCAAGGAAGATCGCCATTCCAGTCAGATCTTGCGCCGTGCCCATGCGCCCGAACGGTACCTCATCCCCTACCCGCTTTTTCTTCTCGCCAGGTGCCAGCCCCTCATGCCTGGCAAACAGTGCATCAACTGCGTCCCAGTGCTCGCCGTCCACTACGCCCGGAGCGATGGCATTGACGTTGATGCCCTGCTTGATCAGGTTCAACCCCGCCGATTGCGTCAGGCTGATCACCGCCGCCTTGGTCGCACAATAGACGGCTACCAACGGCTCACCCCGTCGTCCGGCCTGGCTGGCCATATTGATGATCTTGCCGCCATGGCCCTGGCTGATCATCTGCCGGGCCGCAGCTTGTAACGTGAACAGGGTGCCGGCGACGTTGATCGAGAACAGCCGCTCAAAGCTGTCGCGGGTAATGTCGATAATAGGTGCCAGGTCGAACAGCGCAGCATTGTTGATCAGGATATCCAGCTTGCCGGCATGGGCCACGACCGCGGCGATGGCGGCGTCGATGCAAGCTTGATCGGTGACGTCCATCGCCACGGCGTAAGCCTGGGGGCCCAATTCGGCGGCGGTGGCCTGGGCGCGTTGCAGGTTGATGTCGGCAATGGCAACGGTAGCGCCTTCAGCAATATAGGCCTGGGCAAATGCTCGGCCGATACCCCGCGCCGATCCGGTGATCAACGCGCTTTTACCTTCGAGTCGTTTCATCGCGGTGTCCTGTAAAAATGAGTTCGGGTCGCCGGCACATTGCACCTGTTGTATTTGTGGGCGTGCCTCGATTACAGCAGCTCGGCCTGGCCCTCACAAACGACTGGCGACTGTGCGGCTGATACTTTTATAACCTCAAGCCCAGGATCAAAAAAGTACCAGTGCAAGGCAAAACCGGGGTAGCACACTGATTGCCGGCGCGCGTATTTTGAGTCCATTGCACAACCACAAGAGGCAGCACCATGCCCATCAGCCGCGCCAGCCCGTTCGAGCACTGCCCTGCGGAGCTTGAAGTGATCCTGCCCGAACCGGAGCATGGTTTTCGCTGGTTCGAACATGACTATCCCTATGAGCTGGCGCGCTGGAACCACCACCCCGAGTTCGAGATTCACCTGATCCGCCAGGGCAGCGGCAAGCTGGTGGCGGGCGACTATATTGGTGCGTTCAGCGCCGGTCATGTCGCGTTGATCGGTCCTGACCTGCCCCACGACTGGATCGGCGACCTGGCGCCGGGCGAATACCTGAGCGGCCGCGACGTGGTGCTGCAGTTCGACGGCGCCGCCCTCCTCGCCCTGCGCACCACCCTGCCTGAGCTCGGCGATCTACAACCGTTGTTTGAACGGGCGCGATGCGGTCTTGAATTCACCGGCGAAGCAGCAACGAGTGCGGCACGGCTGATGGAGGCCATCGGCAGCGCCCATGGCCTGCAACGCCTGACCCTGTTCCTGCAGCTGCTCGACACCCTGAAGAACGCCTCGCCCACACAGGCCAAGACCCTGGCCAGCCCGTACTACGCACCCACCCTGGATGCGCGCAGTGCCGATCGCATCAACAAAGCCTTCGATTACCTGATGCGCGAACTGACCGGCGACGTGCGCCTATCGGACATTGCGCGGCAATTGGAGATGAGCGAGCCGGGCTTCTCGCGTTTTTTCAAGCGCAACACCGGCCACGGTTTTATCGACCTGATGCGCAAGTTCCGCGTGCAACGTGCCTGCCGGTTGTTGTTGCAAAGCCAGATGTCGGTGGCGGATATCTGCTTTGAAGTGGGCTACGCCAACCTGTCCAATTTCAACCGCCACTTTCGCATCGAAATGCACCAGACGCCGAGCGAATACCGGCGGCAGACTGCACTGCGTGTATTCAATCCCATCGCCAGGATCGCTCGCTGATTTCTGACCAAAGCGTCGGCTAATTCGCATTTTTTCCAAACAGTTCAAGCCATTGACACAAGTTGGTACAGCCTGTGCAAACGTTTGCGGAACGAACTTGGCTGCCAAGTTCAGCCCTACCCGATGAATCGGGCTAAACCGTGTACGAATAAGGACTTTCAATGCATCCCACCTCTAAGCCTCGTGCTTGCCTTGGTGTTTCCCTGCTACTGGCCGCCGTTACGGGAGTACTCAGTGGCCCCATTTTGGCGCAGCAAAAGCCCGTCGATGATTCAGCCCAGGGCGAAACCCTTAGCCCTGAGGCCAGCCCACCGGCGAAAAAAGGCGTTTACCTGTCGGAGTGGTTCAACCAGGACCTGACGCTGATCGGCAGCAAAGACATCAGCTTCGGCCCCAAGCCCCAGGATGACGTCTACCTGGAGTACGAGTACTTCGGGCGCAAGGGGCCCTTTGAGCTGTACGGCTATATCGACGTGCCGAAGATCCTCACCATCGGTAACAGTAATGACAAAGGTGTATGGGACCATGGCTCGCCGGTGTTCATGGAGCATGAACCGCGGATCTCCATCGACTACCTCGCAGGGCGCAGCCTGGCGATCGGCCCGTTCAAGGAGTGGTATGTGGCCTTTGACTGGATCTACGATCACGGCAGCCATAAGGAAAACCGCGCCAACACCCTGTACAGCGGCCTGGGCACCGATATCGACACCCACTCGCGGGTCAACCTGTCGGCCAACTTTTATGGCCGCTACCAGTGGGAAAACTACGGTGCCAGCAATGAATATTCCTGGGATGGCTACCGCGCGCAGATGAAGTACATCGTGCCCATCGGCAAGTTCGACAACGGTGCTTCGCTGACCTATATCGGCTTTACCAACTACGACTTCGGCTCGGACCTGCACAAGGACAACCCGGCGCGCACCGCCAATTCCCTGGTGGCTACCAACGTGTTGCTGTACGCGTTCACCCACCTGCGCTTTACCCTGGTGGGTCGTTACTTTCACAACGGTGGCAACTGGGAAGACGGCAGCGAGTTGAATTTCGGCGAAGGCAACTTCCGCGCCCGCTCTGATGGCTGGGGTTACTACGCCGGCGTGGGTTACCAATTCTGATCAAGGAGCTGTACATGAACGCACTGACTCGTATCTCGCTGGCCGTCGGCCTCGCTCTGCTGCCCCACGTAGTGCTGGCGGATAACCCCGCACCGATCAAGCCCAAGGTGATGTTGATCACCATGTTCGCCCCCGAGGCGCAAACCTGGATCGACCGCCTGGAACTCAAGCAGGAAGTACGCGTGCCAGGGCTGTCTGCCGAATACCCAGTGATTCGCTGCAACACCCAGGACGTGTGCCTGCTGGTAACCGGCATGGGCCAGACCAACGCCGCTGCGTCGACCCTGGCCCTGGCCTTGTCGCCCAAATTCGACCTGCGCCAGAGCTATTTCCTGATCGCCGGTATCGCCGGTATCAGCCCCAAGCACGGCACCATCGGCACCGCCGCCTGGGCCCATTACCTGGTGGAGTTCGGCACCCAGTGGGAGCTGGATTCACGGGATGCGCCCAAGGACTGGCCGACCGGTTATATCGGCATCAACACCAAGGGGCCCAACGAAAAGCCACCGCTGGACTACAAGACCGAAGTATTCGAGCTCAACCCCAAGCTGCAAGCCAAGGCGTTTGCCTTGTCGCACAAGGTGGAGCTGACCGAGAGCAAAGAATCCGCCGCCTGGCGCAAGCACTATCCCGACGCCCCGGCCAATCAGCCGCCGCAAGTCACGCGCTGCGATACCCTGGCGGGCAACACTTGGTTTTCCGGCACTCGCCTGAGCGAACGCGCCGAAGTCTGGACCAAATTGCTCACCGACAATAAAGGCGAATACTGCACCACCCAGCAGGAAGACAACTCCACCTATGAAGCGCTGCTGCGGGCCAGCCGCGAAGGTTTGGTGGATATCCAGCGCCTGGCCGTGGTGCGCGCAGGCTCCGATTTTGACCGGCCTTATCCGGGTTACAGCGAGGTCGACAACTTGCTCAAGTATGCGGACCAGGGCGGCTTTGTACCGGCACTGGAAAACCTGTACCGCACGGGCAACCCGCTGGTGCAGGCGATTGTGAAGCAGTGGTCGGCGTGGGAAAAAGGCGTACCCGAGGCCGAGTAAAGATCTGAAGTGGGAGGGGCTTACCCCCTCCCACATTTGAGGCGATGTCACGGCAGCAGGATGAATTTGTCCGGGCTGCCGCTGTTCACTTGCTCATAACACTCAACTCCATCAGCCAACGCCACTTCGCGCAGGCCGGTGGGCAACGGCAACAACCCCTCATCAAAGAACCGCCCGAACGCCCCTAACATCACCGCACATTGCTCACAGCTATAGAGCAAAGAGTTGACGCCTACCACCGTCCCCCCCTTGCGATACAGCGCCAGAGCCGGCAGTTGCACGTGGCCGTCGACCGGCGCGGCAATGATTGCGATACGGCCGAAAGGCGCCAACCCCGCCACTGCAGCGGGCAGCCAGAAACCGCTGGTATCGAAGATCACCTCGGCGCCGCCCTTGAACACGGCGTGCACTTGTACGCCCAGTTCCTGCGGTTGGCCCAGGGCAATCGCCTCCACGCCTTGCGCCTGTAAGACATCCACCTGATCAGGGCGACGCACCGCTGCCAGCACTTGCGCACCACGAAGCTTCGCCAGTGCCAACGCCGCGCTGCCAACGGCACCATTGGCGCCGATCACCAGCAACCGCGTGCCCTTGCCCACACCACTGCGTTCCAGCGCATCCCAGGCCGTGGTATACGGCACGCCAAGGCTCGCGGCCTGGGTGAAGCTCAAGTGACCGGGCTTGGGCACCACGCCTGTGGCCAATACCCGAAGGTATTGGGCATGGGAGCCGTCAGCAAAAAAACCCAGGTCGCGACCGGTGCCCCAGACTTCCTGACCGAGCAAGGCTGGCGGACCTTCGACCACCACCCCGGCAAAATCACGCCCGGGAATGCGCGGCAGCGTGGTGTAGGGAAACCGGCCGAGTACGTTTTTCACATCGCTGGGGTTCAGACCGGCGGCTTTAACCTGGACCAGCACTTCATCGGCAGACGGTACGGGCGTGGCAACATCGACCAGGCGCAGGTCGGCGAGGTCGCCACTGGCGCTAAATTGTAGTGCTTTCATTAAAGGCATCCGTCGAAGAAGAAAAGGCTCAGGACAACCAACCGCTGACCAACTGCCGCCCCATGGGCCACAACTGTTCGCCGAGCAGCATGCCCATCAGCCCCACCAGAGCAATGGCCGGCGGTGCGGGCGAACGGAAGCCCAGCACGCCGTAGATCACGCCGACAAATAGGCCGATGGCCAAGGAAATCAGATAGTTCATGGTGACTACGCCCGGTTGATTGATGGGCTCAGCTTAAGGTGCGACTGGCTTCGACATCGGCCAAGTGCTTCAGGATTTCGGCCAACCCGCGTACTGCGAAGGCGATACACCCAGTTCACGGCGGAACATGTCGCTGAAACTGCTGGGCGAATACCCCAGGCCGCGGGCAATGCCGCTCACCGACTGGCCCTGGACCAGCTCCGCGGCTGCCGTCGCCAACTGCACCTGGCGCCGCCACTCGGCAAAGCCCATGCCCAAGTGGTTCTGGAACAGTCGCGCCAGGGTGCGCACGCTGGCGCCCGCAGCCTCGGCGTGCTGCTCGAAGGGGATTTCCAGAGAGGGCGCAGCCATGACCGCCTGGCATACACTGCTTAGCCGACGATCAGTCGCCACCGGCATGGCGATGCGAATTGGGGAGCGACGTGCGCGTTGCAGCTCAAGCAGGGCCAGGCCGACGACCGCCTCGTAGTAGCCGGCATCGCCGTGATCGCCTTGTTCAACCAACGTCACGATCAATTCGCGCAACAACCGGCCTACTTCGATGACCTGCACCTGGCTGTCAAGCGTCGCCGCCAATGCCGGACGCAGGTAGATATTGCGCATCTGCAAGTCGGAGACAACACGGATGCCGTGTTCGACTCCCGGCGGCAACCACACGGCGCGCTGCGGCGCAACTATCAGGGCTTCACGGGGCGTCTCGACCCACATCACGCCGCTCATCGCATAGAGCAACTGGCCCCAATCATGGCGATGGGGCTCCACATACAACCCACGCGGGTATGTGCGTGCCAGGGGCTGCACTGGGACGGCTTGATCACTGAGGTCGGGGGGCGCGGCCAGGGCCATGGCGGGTATATGTCAATCAAGGGAAAGGCGACCATGGTAAAGACTGGCCGCCGACAAGCGAACTGTTTTTACTCACCCGGCAGGCCCGGGTTGTCCGAGCCTGCAGGTAGATCACGTCAGGTGCGGGCCGACTTGGCGCACTCACAGCCGGTCGCGGCGGCGCAGGGCTCACCGTGGGCATGGTGCTCGGCACAGCCTTGGCAGCAATAACCCTTACCGTCCTTCATGATCGCATCGGCACCCAGTACGCATTTGCAGTGTGGGCAAGCACAGGTTTTATCTGGCATGGTCAGACTCCTTCTTCATGGTCGTCCCGGTGCAGCGAACGCCACACCTTAAGCAGTGACTCCACGCAGAGCGCCAAGGTTCAGCGCCGTCAGTCGGCCGCCCGGGTATTGCTGCGGTACATGAACACCAGTGCCAGCGCCAGGCACAGCATCGCCACGATGCGGCTGCCCGACAATTCGATCGCCGGGTTGCCCAGCCAGCCAAAGTTGTCGATCAGCATGCCCATGCCCAACTGCCCGACAATCACCGCCACCGTGGCGACCGCCGTGCCAACCACAGGCACCGCGCCGACCATCACCAGCATGTACACCACGCCGAACAAGGCGCCGGTCAATTGCCATTTCGGCACATCCAGCAGGCTGACGGCCTGAGCCGGCTCGAAGAAAAATATCAACAACGCCGTGGTGAGTGCACCAACGGCAAAAGTCAGCAGGCTGCTGCGCAATACCCCAACCGTCTGGCCCAGGCGCCCATTGATCGCGGCCTGCACACTCAACACCGCCCCTGCCGCAATCACCACCACCAATAACAGAATCAGATTCATCGTCTTACCCTCGTGCAATCAGGACCAATGCCGCCACAATCAACGCCAGCGCAATCCAGCGTTCGCCATTGACGCGCTTGCGCGCCGTGCCGAACCAACCGAAGTGGTCGATCAATACACTCTTGCCCACCTGGCCGGACAGGATCGCAATCATGGTCATGGCGATACCGATGTGGGGCGTGGCTAGGGTCAGCACCACAACATACATCGGCCCCAGGAACCCACCAATCAACTGCCAGCGCGGCAGTTGGGTAAATGCCGGGCCCTGCTGCGGGCCGCTGAACAGCAGCAGTAGAAGGAGAATCGCGGTGCCGACGCCGAAGATGCTCAAGGTCGCCCACAAATGCCCGACCTGCGCGCCCAACGGCCCGAGCAGGCCAGCCTCCACCGACAGGCCCATGCCCGCCAGGATCACCAACGGCAACAACAGCAACCGCAGAAAATTTTTGTTAGGTCTGGCCTGCGCCACACCTTCGATAGAACGTGCCTGCATGGATCACCTGCGCATCGACAAAGAAAACATGGCGCGCATTATCCGGTGGCCGTCCTGTGCGATAAATGGGAGCATGCAAACAACACCTTTGCGCAATACGCACAGCCAGGAGAGATGATGCGGGGTTTGAATGAGCTGAGTTTCAAGGCGCTGCGCCTGTTCGTCGCCGTGCTCGACCATGGCAGTTTTTCCGAAGTGGCCCGCCGAGAAAGCCTGGCGCCCTCCTCCATTTCGCGGCAGATTCAACTGATGGAACAGGCCCTCGGCCAGCAATTGCTGTACCGCCACACCCGCGCCGTAAGCCCCACCGAAGCCGGGCGCCTGCTGGGGCGTCACGCGCGGCTGGTATTGGAGCAGCTGGAAACGGCGAACCAAGCCCTGCAGGAACAAGACAGTGAGCCCAGCGGGCTGGTGCGTATCAATGCGCCGATGGTATTCGGCCAGCGC
This sequence comes from Pseudomonas sp. B329, assembly GCF_023127835.1. Lineage (NCBI taxonomy): Bacteria > Pseudomonadati > Pseudomonadota > Gammaproteobacteria > Pseudomonadales > Pseudomonadaceae > Pseudomonas > Pseudomonas sp. B329. Next base: position 34,272 of record NZ_SPKP01000010.1, read on the forward strand.
CACCTTTCACCGTGGTTGGGGCAACTGTGCCGGCGTTACCCGAAGCTGCAACTGGATATCCAGCAAACCGATACCTTCGTCGACCCACTGCAAGACGGCACCGACCTGCTGTTTCGCATTGGCGTGCTCAATGATTCGGGTATGCAGGCACGCATCTTCGCGCCCCAGCGCTTTCGCATCGCCGCAAGCCCCGCCTACCTGGCGCAACACGGCACGCCGCGCCACCCCGACGAACTGGTCGACCACCACTGCCTGGCCTACAAAGGCATCACGGGCCAGCAACGCTGGTTCTTCCGGCGCGGCCAAAGTGACTGGACCTCCTACAGCGTCAAGGGCCCGATCACCGGCAACCACGCCGACACCCTGACCCACGCCGCCGAACAGGGCCTGGGCCTGGTGGTGTTTCCGTCCTGGCTGATTGGCGAAAGCCTGCGCGCCGGCAGTTTGCAGGCTGTGCTGACTGAATATGAAGTGGCGACCACCCTGGAGCCCCAGCAGATTGCCGCACTGTGGCCGGGCAGCCGGAGATTGTCGTTGAAAGTGCGTACGGTGATCGACTATTTCGTGGAGTGTTTTGGGACGGTGCCGTATTGGGATCGGGAAGTGAAGCCGCCCTTGCTAATGGTGCCACCGAGGGAAAATTCCTCGGAAGAAAAGTAGGCCCGTTCTGATTTTACGCGCCAGTATTTCTGGATACCGATCGCTGGGGCAGACTTTGGTTTGTTCTTTCTTGGAGATATGCCATGGATGTCGTGTATTACAAACCATCACGCGCGGAACGAGCAGCTTTGGCCGGTGGTCGAGCCGTCTTTGATAGCTCACGTAGTTTTGGCTATATTTGGCCAAAACACGGGGAAGACCACATGATTACCGTTCCTCTGGGTGAGGCAAAAAACAACCTGTCCAAATTGGTCGACGATGCCGCCGCCGGTAAAATCATCACCATTGCCAAGCATGGGCGCGCAATGGCACAGCTGGTGCCCGTGGGTAAATCCAACGGACAGCGGATTGGCGCAATGAAGGGAAAGCTGGTCATCCCTGAAGATTTCGACGCGCCACTACCTAGCGATTTACTGGATGCATTCGAGGGCAACCACTCGTGAGACTGTTGCTGGATACCCATATTCTGCTGTGGGCGCTCAACGATGACCCCAGACTATCCAGCAAAGCTCACAAGCTGATTGAAAATGCCGCAGACTCATTGGCAATGTTGGTGTAGGCCTGGATTCCAGCGGCCCTATATCATCAATCCAACAACCACTGCCCAATCAACCACGCATTCGCCCCACTGATCACCGCGAACAGGAACCACGCCAACAGCCGCGTGGGTAATCGATTGACGAAAGGCCCCATCAACTGCTTGTCACCGGTCATGCGAATCAGTGGATACAGCGCGAACGGCAACTGCAGGCTGAGTACCACCTGGCTGAGAATCAGCAGCTTGCCGATGGCATCGTCGCCCATCAGCCATACCCCAAGGAACGCCGGGATCAACGCCAGTCCGCGAGTGATCAGGCGGCGTTGCCAGCAGGGTATGCGCAGGTTCAGGTAGCCCTCCATGATCACTTGCCCGGCAATGGTGCCGGTAAAGGTCGAACTCTGCCCAGACGCCAGCAACGCGATAGCGAACAGGATGCTGGCGAAGGCGCCACCTACCAGTGGGTCGAGCAGATGATAGGCGTCCTGGATTTCCACCACATCGGTATGGCCCGTCTTGTAGAACGCCGCAGCGGCCAGCACCAGGATCGCTGCGTTGACCAACAGTGCCAGAGCCAGGGAACCGATGGTGTCGATACGCGCCAGCTTGACCGCGTCCTGCTTGCTCGCCAGGTCCTTGCCGATCAGGCGCGTCTGCACGATGGAGGTGTGCAGGTAGAGGTTATGGGGCATGACCGTGGCGCCAAGGATGCCGATCGCCAGGTACAACGGCGCCGCGTCGCTGATCGCCGACAGTGAAGGCGTGAAACCGCTGAGCACGTCCGGCCAGTAGGGTTTGATCAGCACCAGTTCGATAAAGAAGCACACGCCGATGGTCGCCACCAGCGCCAGCATGATCGCTTCAAGGCGGCGGAAACCGCGGTTTTGCAGGGCCAGGATCAACAGCGTGTCGAAGGCGGTGATGACAATGCCAGTGGTCAGCGACACGCCAAGCAGCAGGTGAAACGCCAGGGCGCAACCGAGCACTTCGGCAAGATCGGTGGCGATGATGGAGATTTCCGCCAGCAGCCATTGGGTACGTGAGGAGCGCTTGCTGTAGCGCTCGCGGCACAGTTGCGCCAGGTCCTTGCCGGTGGCGATGCCCAGCCGTGAGCACAGGCACTGCACCGCCATCCCCGCAAGGCTGGCCAGCAGCACCACAAATAGCAGGCTGTAGCCGTAGCGTGAACCGGCTTCAATGGCGGTCGCCCAATTGCCCGGGTCCATGTAGCCAATGGAGATCAACAAGCCGGGGCCGGCGAACATCAACATGCGTTTGAAAAAGGACGCCTTGGGGTCAACGGCAACAGAGCCGGCCACTTCCGGCGGGCAGAACGGAGCGGTAGCGATTTTCGGCAGGTTGAATTTCACGCGCAATTCCAGACAATACACTAGGCTTGGGCAGCAGCTTATCAGTCGGACGCGACTGTGCGCATCACCGTATCTCGCGGCAAATCAAAGGCCTCTACCACTTGCACAACCAGGTCCAGCTCCTGGTTCAGCGCCTCGCGCTCCATGCGCTGACGAATCACACCGACCACCAATACCGCCAAGGTGGTGATCGAATACGCCGGGCCGGAAAACGCTCGCACGCCGCTGACCAGCAACATCGCCGCAGCCAGCGCCTGGCCCACCACCGGAATCGCCGTGGCTGCACCCCGACGCAGGATAAACCCGGTCAGCCCGGCCAGCGCGGTACCGCTCAAGGCCGTGGCGGCTGAACGGCCCACGTCGAAGCGGGTGAACACCCCCTGCTCTTTTTGCGCGGCGGCCTTGAGTTCGGCGTCGAACGCCTGACGGTCGGCGCGGCTGAGTTTGTGCTTGTACTGCTCAATCAGTTTTTCAGCGACCTGCGCTTCGATATCCGCCAGCACCACGCTTTCAAGTGGCTCGTCGAACTTGATGCCCAGGCGTTGCGCCACCTCCTCGGCAATCTGGCGATAGCTCACCCCGTGACCACGGGCCAGGTTCATGAAGCTGTCACCGCCCATGCGCTGCAACTCGATGGCCAGTTTCAGCGGTTCACGCACACTGGCGTCGATCGAGGCACTGCGCTTTTGCGCCATCAGCTCGGCGAGGAACTTCAGCTCTTCAGGACGCGCCTGCACCAGCACCGGAAACAGCTCTGCATCTTCTTCGGCAAAGCGCACTTCGCTGCTGCGCAGGTCGGCGCGGATCAGACCACGGCGCTCCTGCAGCAAGTCGGTGTACTGCACCACCGTCTTCAATTGCGGCCAATAAGCGGCATGATCGAAGCTGGCCAGATGCACATTGGTGACCTTGGTCTTGAGTGCAGGCGTAACGTCAATCGCATAACGGCCGATGCAGCGCTCGCTATCCGGCTTCAAGGCCAGCGCCCAGTCCTTGCTGGAATGGCAGTTGATCAGCCGGCCCTTGAGCGGCGCCGACACGTCATCCCAAGGGCTTGACGTACAGATCGCCCCGCCCATCAGCAACAGGTTATTCAACGGCAGCTCGCGGGCGATATCGGGGCTGGCCAACAGACTCTTGACCAGAATACGTGCGCCCAGGGAATGACCGATCAGGTTGATGCGCCGCACCGGCAGCGCCTCGTCGTGCAGGTAGCCGGCCAGTTCAGGCAACAAGGTCCTGGCCACTTCATCGACCCGCGCCTCGACACTTTTGTAATGGTCAAGAAAATAGGCAATCGCCCTACCGACGCCCACCGTCGCTGCGCCCAGGCCACCACCGCCAAGCATCGAAGCGATCACATCCTTGAACGGCGCGAACAGGTTTTCCAGAAAGTGCCCCGCCGGCCAGAACAGCATCAGGTTGGTCGAGCCTTCGATACCCGCCAGTTGTGCCTTGAAATTGCCCAGTTGCTGGCGGTTGAAGAAGGCCGAATAACCGTGAACATAGAGATTGAGCACATCCCCCTGGGGCTCGCCACATAGAACGAATGTGGGCTTGCGGGTGCGGTGCATTTCATCCCACTGGTGTTGCATGGGCCGGTGACTCCTGTTGGCAAGGGATGGCGATAGTAACAAACAGTGCCCGCAAGGAAGGTGAATCCTGACGGGCGTTAGCCACGTTCAGGACAACGGGAATAACCCGAGTCGAGCACGCCACACCAGCCGCGCTCCGGAAGAAATTGTGTGTACATTCTTCAGCCTGGCGGGTGAGCAATAAACTCTGTGCATTCAGGAACCAGTATTACTTCAAAAAAAAACCGCCCTTTCGGGCGGTTGAAAAAACTCGGCCTTGATCAAAAACCGAGGGAGAAACTCACCGTCACCGCGTGGTCCTTGTCGTTGCGCGAGAGTTGACCCGAATAGCCCAGGCCCAGCTTGCCGTTCTGGCTGATCTGGTAGTCCAGGCCCGCCTCCACCACCGCGCTGTCCTTGGCAATCGGCACGCCCTGGGTGCTGAACGAGCCACCGCCATTGATGAAGCTCAGGTCGGCGTCAGGCTTGGTATCGCCGAAGGCATGGCGCCAGCCGATGCTGCCCCGTGGGGTGATTTTCGAGCCGTTGCCCAAGGTAAGGGTCTGGCCGATGCGTACGCCCAAGGTCGAGTAGGTAATATTCTGGTCGGCATCGCCACGCAGGGCTGCCGAACCGCCTTTCTCCTTGATCGTATCGCTGTCGTAGTTGACGTAGGCCAGGCCAGCGAACGGTTCCAGGGCCACGCTGGCGGTTTGGATGGTGTAGCCGACTTCACCGAACACCTGGGCACTGCGTGCCTTGTAGTCGGCTTTCAGGCGTTGGCCCTCACCGCCGACCGCCACGTTGCGTTTGCTTTCGATGTCATGCCAGCTGTACGCCACGCCCATGCGTGCGGCGAAGGCTTCCTGCTGGTAGGCGGTGTAGGCCATCAAGTGGTAGCTGTCCACATCGGCACTGGAATTACGGCGCTTGGCATCCAGATCACTGCGGGTGTAGCCGGCGGCCACACCGACGCGCCAGGCGTCGTCCACTTGCTTGTCGGTGCCGAGCAGGAAGCCGCTGAGATTGCGGTCCAGCTTGGCGGTGTTGCTGTCACCGCCCATATGGCCCCAGGTGCCGAGTACGCGCATCCAACCGACCATCTCGCCGTGGCAACCGGCGCTGCTCAGGTGGTTTTCGCTCGGCGCCAGGGCATTGCGTGGATCGTCCTCGCGGTAGCAACCGGGTTGACGCATACGCTCGTTGACCGCGTCACGTACGTAACGCGAATCTTCGAGCATCGCGCTGGCGGTGCTGGCATGAATCTCGCCAGACAAGCTGTCGAAGGCTGCACGCGCTCCTGCCACGTCAGAATTGAGCAACGCGTTCTGCACCGCCACGCCACCGACGGCTGCGCCGCTGCCCAAGGCCGCCGCCACGCCGCGCTGGTTAGCGGTAGCCGCCACACTGGCATAGCTGACGTTGTTGCGGCTGACCGCCAGTGCCACCTGGGTTGGGCTGTAGTTCAACGCGGTAGTCAGGAACGCCAGGTTCTCCAGGTTGGTGGTGGCAAAGGTGCCGTTGACCGCGCCCGCAGTCAGCAGGGTGTAGGTGGTCGCGCCGGCATACGGTGCCAGGTTGATCACATTCAAGGTGCCGCCCAGGTTGGCAGTGCCGCCCACGGCCAGGGAGCCGGTGGTGGATGGGGTAATCACCAGGTTCAGCGCGCCCGTGCTGGCGTTGGTGAAGTTGCCGGCCACGGTCAACTTGCCGCCGTCAGGCGTCACTGAGCCGTTGTTGACCAGCGAACCGACACTGCCGTTGCCGGTCAGGCCCGCACCGTTGGCCACGGTGACCTGGCCACCGAGCACCGCACCTGGGTTGGCCGCATTACCCACCTGCAGTACGCCCTCTTGCACCGCTACGGTCCCGCTGAACGGCTGGTTGCCGGTCAGCAACAGCGCACCGGTGCCTTGCTTGACCACCGCACCGGTGCCGCTCAAGGTGCCGTTGAATTGGCCATTACTGCTTTGGGCAAATACCAGACTGGCGTTGTCGAGGATGCTGCCTTGCAGGCTGGTGGTATTGCCCACCAGCGTACCGCCACTGACCGTAGTGCCGCCGGTGTAGGTATTGGCGCCGGTCAGCAGCAACGTGCCGGAATCCAACTTGTTGATCCCACCGGTTCCTACCAGCGGTGCATCGATCTGGGCGGTCACGCCGGAGTTGACCCGCACCGCAGCCAGGCTGCCATCCGCCGCATTGGTCGGGCTCAAGCTGCCCCCAGCGCCGGCCGTCAGGGTGTAACCGGCGTCAAGGAATTGCAGGCCGGTAAAGCCTTGGTTACCGACAACCGTCACGGTGCCGCCCTGCCCGCCAAATACCGCGAACTGGTTGGTGGACGCCTGCCCTTGGGTACCGGTGGGGTCGGTCCAGTTGGTGCCCGGGCCCCAGGTGCCACTGCCACCGGTGATGGTGCCGTCGGGGTTGGTGGTGCCGCCGTTCCAGAACTGGATCTGCCCTGGGGCATTTTGCACCACCAGGTTGAGCTGGTTGGCCAGCGCGGTTTGCAGGCTCACGTTGCCCAAGGCGACGGGCAAGGTGCCAAAGGTAAGGCCGTTATCGACCAAGCTGCCGCCATAGCGGAACAGCTGATACACGCCCAGACCGAAGCCGCCGGCATCACTGACGTTGAGCGTTCCGTCCAGGGTCAGGTTGCCAGCGACATTCACCGCAGTGCTCGAAGCACCCGGCGCGCCGAGGGCGAAGTCCAGCGTGGTACCCGACGACAAGGCCAGCGAGCCCACCGACAGTGGGGACGTCGAGCCCGCCTTGAGCACCGAACCGTCCGCCATGCTCACCGCACCGCCCAAGGTGCCGCTGCCACCCAGGGTCGCGCCGCCGGCAACTTGCACCGCAGCGCTGTTCAAGGTGCCGTTGACCAACAGGCTGCCGGTGTTGACGTTGGTAGTGCCGGTAAAGCTGTTGTTACCGGTCAGCAGCAACGCGCCGGTGCCGGTTTTGTTCAGTACGCCAGTGCCGGTGAGGTTGCCGGTGTAGGTGCCGTCGGTGGCTTGCTCAAAGGTCAATGCCGCATTGTTGGCGATGGCGCCTTGCAGGCTGTTGGTGTTGCCGGTGGTGGTACCACCGTTGAGCGTGGTGCCGCCGCCGTAGGTGTTGGCACCCGCCAGCAGCAAGGCGCCGCTGCCGTTTTTCACCAGGCTGCCGGTGCCGCTGACGACGCCGTTGAGGGCCAGGTCATGGCTGCCGGCCAGGGTCAGCGGGCCGCCCAGGTTGACGGCATTGGCCAGTTGCAGGTCAGTGCCACCATCCAGTTGCGCAGCGCCGCCGACAGTCAGGGCACCGCTGCCCAGTGCGGCGTTGTTGCCCAGCACCAGTTGACCGGCGTTAAGGCCAGTGCCGCCGCTGTAGCTGTTGGTGCCGTTGAGGGTCAAGGTTGCAGCGCCGTTTTTCACCAGGCTGCCGCTGCCGCTGATGCCACCATTGAGGGTCAGCGCATTGCTGCCGCCAATCGCCAGGGCGCCGTTGAGTACCGCTGCATTTGCCAGGTTCACTGCCGCGTTGCTGTCCAGGGTGGTGCCCGCCGCGGCAGTCAGTACGCCGGTGCCCAGGGCACTGTTGTTGCCGACCACCAGGGTGCCGCCATTGAGCGCAGTGCCGCCGGTGTAGCCATTGGCGCCGTTGAGCACCAGGGTGCCGCTGTCGAGCTTGGCCAGGGTACCGGCACCATTGAGCGTGACGCCCAGGGTGGCGGTCACGTTCGGATCGACGCGCACCGCGGTGTTGCCGGTGCCGCCATTGACCAGGTTAAGCACACCCGCCGTGCCGGAGGCCAGGTTGTAGCCATCGGTGACAAACTGCATGCCGGTGATGTTTTGCGTGCCGTCCACCGTCACATTGCCGGCTGCGCCCTGGAACACTGCGAAACTATTGGTCCAGCCTTGGTTGAGCGTGCCGTCGACATTGGTCCAGTTGGTATTGCCGGTGCTCCAGGTGCCGTTGCCGCCGTCAATCGCGCCGTTACCGATCAGGCTGTTGCCATCCCAGAACTGCACGGTAGTGTTAGGCGCAGTCACCAGCAGGTTGACCTTGTTGCTGATGGCGGTCTGCACTTGCAGATCGCCCGGCACCACGCTGCCCGGCAGTATGCCGAGGGTCAGGCCGTTGTCGGTAAGCGCCCCGCCGTAGTTGATGAGGTTATAGACGCCGCTGCCAAAGCCGCCGATATCGGTAACGTTGAGGTTGCCGTCCAGGGTCAGGTCGCCGCCGACATTCAGCAGCCCGGTGCCGCCGCCCACAACTGGGGTGCCTAGACCGACATCCAGATTGGAGTTGCCGCCCAGCACCAGCGAGCCCACCGACAGCGTGCTGCCGGTGTTCAGGCCGATATGGCCGCCGTCGGCGACAGTCACGGCACCACCAAGAGCACCGCTGCCGGTCAGGGTCGCGCCGTTGTTGACCGCCACCGTGGCACTGGCCAGCGAGCCTGTGACATTCAAGGTGCCACCGTTGACGTTGGCGGCGCCGCTGAGGCCATTGGTACCGCTCAGGTTGAGCACACCGCTGCCGTTTTTATCCAGGCCGCCGGTACCGCCCAGCGAACCGCCAAAGGTGTTGTCCAGGTTGCTGCCGCCCACCGCCAGCGTGCTACCGCCCGCCACCTGCACCGTGCCGTTGCCGGCCAGCGTGTTGAGACTGGCATTGCCGCCCAGGTTGAGGCTGGCGCCGCTGCCGACAGTAACGCCGGAAGTGCTGCCCAGTGCGCCGTTACCCAACGTAGTCACGCTGCCGCCGGCCACAGTCAGCGGGCCGCTGAAGGTATTGCTACCTGTCAGCAACAGGTCCGCTGCGCCATTTTTGATCAGCGCCGCATTGCCGGCCAGTACCCCGGCCAGGGTCAGGTTATTGCTGCCTGCGACGGTCAGGTCGCCATTAAGATTGACCGCGTTGGCCAGCACCAGCGGCGTGCTGTTGGCCAGGGTCGCCGCCCCGCCGACGGTCAAGGCGCCCGACCCCAGAGCCGTGGCGTTGCCCAAGGTCAATGTACCGGCATTGAGGGTTGTGTCACCGCTGTAGCTGTTGGCGCCGTTGAGCGTCAGGTTGGCGCCGCCGGCCTTGGTCAGGGAACCGCTGCCATCAACTACGCCATCAAGGCTCAGATCATTGCTGCCGCCGACTGTCAGCGCAGCATTCAGGCTGGTGTTATTGACCAGGGCCAGTGCAGCGCTGGTATCCAGGGTCGCGACGCCATTGACTGCCAGGGCACCGCTGCCCAGGGCCGATGCATTGCCCAGGGTCAACGACCCCGCGTTCAGTTGGGTGCCACCGAGGTAGGCATTGGCGCCATTAAGGGTCAGGTTGCCCGCACCGGTTTTGGTCAGGCCGCCGGCACCACTGACCACACCGTTCAAGCTCAGGTCGGCAGTTCCCAGAATGTCCAGGTTACCGGCCAGGTTCAGGGTATTGGCCAAAGCCACCGCGGTGCTGCTGTCGAGGCTGGTACCGGCTGCCGCGTTCAACGCGCCACTGCCCAGTGCGCTATTGGAACCCAGGATCAAGGCGCCGGCGTTGAGTGCGGTTGGCCCGGCGTAGGTGTTGTTACCGCTGAGGGTCAGGTTGGCGATGCCATTTTTGATCAGGCTGCCGGTGCCTGCCACGGTGCCGGCCAGGGTCAAGGCGTTGCTGCCGCCAACAGTCAACGTACCGTTGACGTTCACATTGTTGGCCAGGTTGACCGCAGCGTTGCTATCCAAAGTGGTGCCATTGGCGGTGGTCAACACGCCACTGCCCAGGGCACTGTCATTGCCGACCACCAGCGTGCCGCCATTGAGCTCGGTGCCGCCGGTGTAGCTGTTGGCCCCGTTGAGTACCAGGGTGCCGGTGTCCAGCTTGGCCAGGGTACCGCCGCCATTGAGCGTGACGCCCAGGGTCGCGGTGACGCCAGGGTCGACCCGCACGGCGGTGTTGCCGCCGGTGCCATTGAACAGGGTCAAGGCCCCCGCCGTGCCACCCGCCAGGTTGTAGCCATCCGTGACGAACTGCAACCCAGTGATAGCTTGCGCGCCGTCAACGGTGACGGTGCCCGCTGTGCCCTGGAATACCGCAAAGCTGTTCGGCGCCCAGGTTGTATTGAACGCGCCGTTGACGCCGGTCCAGTTGCCGGTGCCTGCGCTCCAGGTGCCGCTGCCGCCTTCGATGGCACCGTTGCCGGTGACTTGACTGCCGTCCCAGAACTGCACGTTGGTACTGCCGTTGACCAATAGGTTGACCTGGTTGCCGATGGCGGTTTGCAGGTCCAGATCAGCGGCTGGGATATTCACCGGCAGGCTGCCTAGTTGCAGGCCGTTGTTGGTCAGGCCGCCGGTGTAGTCGATCAGGCGATAGATACCGGTGCCGAAGCCGCCGATATCACTCACGTTGAGCGTACCGTCCAGGGTCAGGTTGCCGTTGACCTGTACCAGTGCCGTACCGCCGGTGGATGGCGCGCCAAGGCCGGCATCCAGGTTGGAGTTGGCATTGAGCAACAACGAGCCGGTGGTCAGGGTAGCGCCCGAGTTGACCGCCAGGTGGCCGCCATCGGCGATGACCACATTGCCCAGCAAGGTACCGGTACCGCCCAGGGTTGCGCCGCTGCCCACGCTCACATTGGCGCTGGCCAATGAGCCGTTGACGAGCAGGCTGCCGTCATTGACCAGCGTATCGCCGGTAAGCGCGCTGAGGCCACCGAGGGTCAGGGCGCCCGTGCCGTCCTTGGCAAAGTTGCCGAGCCCGGCCAATACGCCGTCGAACGTGCTGTCGAGGTTATTACCGCCAACGCTCAATGTGCTGCCCGCCCCGACTGTCGCCAGCCCTGTGCCGGTGAGCGCGCCCAGGCTGGCGGTACCGCCCAGGTTCAGGGAGGTACCGCCCGCCAGATTGACGCCGGCACCGACACCCAATGCCCCATTGCCCACGGTGGTAAGGCTGCCCGATTGCACATCGAACAAGCCGTTGAAGGTGTTGTTGCCAGTCAGGCTCAAATCAGCCGTGCCGGTTTTGATCAGGTCACCACTGCCTGCCAGCACACCCGCGAGGGTCAGGTTGTTATTGAGACCGCCCACTGTCAGGCCTGCATTGAGGTTGACCGCGTTGGCCAGCACCAGCGGTGTGCTGTTGGCCAAGGTGGCCGCACCGCCGACCGTCAAAGCGCCGGTACCCAGCGCCGCTGCTGTACCGAGGGTCAAGGTGCCCGCATTGAGGGTGGTACCGCCTTGATAAGTGTTGACGCCGTTAAGCGTCAGGTCGGCGGCGCCGTTCTTGACCAGCTCGCCAGTGCCACTGAGCAGGCCACCCAGGGTAAGGTCATTGCTGCCGGCTACGGTCAGCGCCGCGTTCAGGACGGCATTGTTACCGATGGTCAAGGCTGCATTGTTATCCAGGGTTGCGGCGCCACCAACGATCAGATTGCCCAGCCCCAGCGCCGCCGCATTGCCCAGGGTCAGCGTCCCGGCGTTCAGTGTGGTACCGCCGAGAAAGGCATTGGCACCCGTCAGGGTAAGGTTGGCAGCGCCGTCTTTAGTCAGGCTGCCGGCGCCATTGATCGCCCCCGTCAGGGCCAGGTCGGCGGTGCCGCCGATGCCCAGATTGCCCGCCAGGTTGATTGCATTGTTGACGCTCAGCGCAGTGCTTGCATCCAGGGTTGTACCGCCTGCCGCATTGAGCACGCCAGCGCCCAACGCGCTATTGGCCGCCAGCACCAGACCACCCGCATTCAAGGCCACCGGGCCAAGGAAGGTATTGCTGCCACCCAGGGTCACAGTGGCCGCGCCATTTTTGATCAAGCCGCCCGTGCCGCCAATCACGCCGTTGAGCGCCAACGCGTTGCTGCCCGCCAGGTTCAGGTCGCCGTTGAGGGTGACGTCATTGCCAAGCGCTGCCGCAGTATTGCTGTCCAGCGTGGTGCCCGCCGCAGCGGTCAGGGCGCCAGCGCCCAGCGCGGTGTTGCTGCCGACCACCAACGTACCGCCATCGAGCAAGGTGCCGCCGGTGTAGCTGTTGGCACCACCGAGTACCAGTGTGCCGGTATCGAGTTTATTCAGGGCACCTGCCCCGGTGATATCGACGCCAATGGTCGCGGTTGCCAGCGGGTCGACACGCACCGCGAAGTTGCCACTGCCGGTGCTCAATTGCCCCCCGGTGCCACTGACCAGATTGTAGCCATCGGTGACGAATTGCATGCCAGTAAGGGTCTGCGCACCCTCCACGCTGACGGTACCCGCCGCGCCCTGGAACACCGCAAAACCGCCGCCCCAGGTCTGGTTGAGAATGCCGTCGGACGAGGTCCAGTTGGTGCCGCCCGCCGTCCAGGTGCCGCTGCCACCGTCAACACTGCCGTTGGGCACGGTGTTGCTGCCGTCCCAGAAACGGATGTTCGGTGCCGACACCACCAGATTGACCTGGTTGCCCACCGAGGTTTGTACCAACAGGTCACCCAGGCCATAGCCCAACGGCACGCTGTTGACGTTCAATGCGCCGGCCAGGCTGCCGGTGTAGTTGATCAACCGATACACACCGGCACCGAAACCACCGGCATCGCTGACGTTCAGGTTACCGGCCAGGTTCACATTGCCACCGACATTCAGCAACGAAGTCAGCGAAGGTGCACCGAGGGCCACATCCAGATTGCCGCCGGCGCTCATGTTCAAGCTGCCGGCGGATAAGGTCGCGCCGCTACCCAGGGCCAAGTGCCCGCCGTTGTTGATATTCACCGCACCCAACAGCGAACCGCTGCCGGTCAGCGTGCCGCCGCTATTCACGTCAACCACCGCACTGCCCAGGGAACCGGTGAGGTTCAAGGTGCCTGCGTTGATCGCCGTGTTACCACTGATGCCGTTGATCCCGGTGAGGTCCAGCGTGCCGGTGCCGACCTTGATCAAGCCACCCGCGCCACTGAGGCTACCGTCAAAGGTACTGCTGGTGCTCAGGCCGCCTACGGTGAGATTGAAACCACCGCCCACCGCCACGTCGCCCGTGCCGCTGAGGCCGGCCAGGCTGGAATCGACATTCAGGTTCAGAGCCGCACCGGCTGCCACGTTGGCGCCGGAACTGCCCGCCAGGGCATCGGCGCTCAACAGCGTGACGCTGCCAGACAGGATATCCACGGCGCCAGTGAAGGTGTTGCTGCCCGACAGCGCCAGATCGGCCAGGCCATTTTTGATCAGCGCACCCGCGCCGCTGATCACGCCGTTCAGGGCCAGGTCGTTATTGCCCGCGAGGCTCAAGTCGGCATTCAGTGCAATGTCGTTGCCGATCCCGAAGGCCGCGCTGTTATCCAGGGTGGCTGCACCGCCGACCGTCAAGGCGCCGCTGCCCAGCGCGCCCGCTGTGCCCAGGGTCAAGGTACCGGCATTGAGGGTGGCGCCACCGCTGAAAGTGTTGGTGCCGTTGAGGGTCAGATTGGCCAGGCCGTCCTTGATCAGCGGGCCCGCGCCGCTGATCGTATTGCCCAGGGTCAGCGCATTGGTGCCGCCAACGGTCAGCCCGGCATTGAGGACAATGCCATTGCTCAGCGCAACCGCCGCGCTGCTGTCCAGAGTCGCCGCGCCGCCGACAGTCAGGTCGCCAAGGCCTAGCGCCGAGTTGCTGCCGACGGTCAGTGTGCCTGCATTCAAGGTGGTGCCACCCAGGAAGCCATTGGCGCCACTGAGAATCAGGTTGGCCGCGCCGGCTTTGGTCAGGCTACCGGCACCATTGATGCCACCGCTCAGGGTCAGATCGGCGGTGCCGCCGATGCCCAGGTTGCCCGCCAGGTTGACCGCATTGGTCAAGGTGACGGCCGTGCTGGCGTCCAGGGTCGTGCCCGCCGCCGCATTTAATGCTCCGGAGCCCAACGCGGTAGCGGAACCTACCACCAGCCCACCGGCATTCAGCGCGGTAATCCCGGTGCGGGTATTGTTGCCAGTCAAGGTCAACAGGCCCGCACCGGTTTTGATCAAGCTGCCGGCGCCGGACATCACCCCGCCCAACGTCAGCGGGTTGATGCCGGTCAGCGTCAGGTTGGCGCCCAGCGCCACGTTGTTGGTGAGTAACGACGCACCGCCAGCATCAAGGTTCGCGGCACCCGTCACACTCAAGCCACCGCTGCCCAATACGGTGTTATTGCCCAGCACCAGTGTGCCGGCGCCCAGGCTGGTGGTGCCGCTGTAGCCGCTGTTGACGCCATTGAGGGTCAAGCTGCCCGCACCGCTGTGGGTGATCCCACTGGCGCCGGAAATCGCACCGCCCAAGGTCAGCGCGCCGGCGACGTCGGTGGTCAGGTTGCCGTTCAGGGTCAGCGCATTACCCAGGCTGACAGTACCGGGGGCCTGCAAGGTGGTGGCTGCACTGACCGTCACTGCGCTGCTGCTCAAGGCCAGGTTATTGCCCAGTTGCACCGAACCGCCGGCCAGGTTCGTCGCACCTGTGTAAGTATTGGCGCCGCTGAGGATCAGTTGCCCGGTACCGGCCTTGGTCAAGCCGCCCGCGCCCGAGAGCACGCCGCTGAGGGTCAGCCCGGTCGAGGCACCCTGCACCGTCAAGCCGCCAGTGCCCAGGGTCAGCAAATTGGACAGGGTCAAGCCATTGCCGGTGGCCTCGATGGTCCCGCCGTTGGCGGTCAACACACCGGTGCCGAAGGTGGTGTTGTTATTGAACTGCGAAATGCCGCCATTGAGGGTCGTGCTGCCGCTGACCAAAGGCCCTTGCAGGGTCCAGGTGCCGCTGTTGATGGTCAGGTTGTTGAAGTTGACATAGTTGGCGCTCGACGCTGTGCCAGTCCCCGTGATACCGCCGCCGACACCCGTGGTGTTCTGCAAGATCAAGGTGTTGCTGCCCAGCGCGCCACCATCCACTTGGCCGGTGGGCGCGAATGTCAGGTTCACACCGAGCAGTCCGCCCAGGCTCGCGCCGATGCCGCCGCCGTTCGTTACGCTTGAACCGGTGACAGCGGTGAAGGTGTTGGTGCTACCGGCCCCCATCGACACACCGCCGGATATAGTCCCGGTGTTGAGGAAAGTGTTACCAGCGGTGGAGCTTTCGAACGCCACGCGCCCGGTCAGGGTACCGTTGTTGGTCATGTTGACTTGCCCGCCGCCTTGCACCGCCACCACTGGGGTGTCGGAAGTGAACAGGGTCAGGCCGAGCAAGGACGAAGAGCCGATGGTGCCGTTGTTGACGATGGTGGTGATGCCGCCTGCACCGTTGGTGGCGTTCAGGGCCATGCCATCGAGCGAGGCCAGGTTGAGCCCCAGCAGCGCACCGGTACCGCGCATGATGCCGGTGGCGGTGTTGGTGATGTTCAACGCGCTGGCTGCCGTGTTGCCGATCACTACGCCACCGCTCAGCACTGAAACCAATCCCAGGAGTGCCGGGTCAATGGTGCCGGAGTTATTCAACGTCGCGTTGTTACCCGTCAGGGTCAACGCTTTGCCGCCCAGCGTCGCATTGAGTTGCGCTCCGGGGCTGACGTTGACTGTCAGGTCGTTGACCGCGCTGCTGAAGGTGTTGAGGAACAATGGCAATGACGGCACGCCCGTACAGGTCACCGTCGCGCCGGCTGCAGGACTTGCCGGGGTACAGGCGGCGAACACATCCGGGCTCGCCAAGCCCATGACCAAACCGGCCACGCCCAGGCGGATAGCAAGAGAAAGCGCAGAAATACGAGGTACAGCGGCAGTCGCAAGTCTTCTATCCACGTTCTACTCCTTGTGGTGCAAGCGTTTCGTCCATGAATGCGTAAAAAGCCCGGGTTTAACCTTCCACACGCATCGAATTCGAAATACCTGACCGTGTTGACTAACAATCCAGTTTGTCGAAACGTTAGTAGAGCCACGGAAAAGTCATTGAATTAAATGGTATTAATACTTTCGTAAAACCCGTGATCGAATGGGTAACTACCAACATCCATTGACTGTCGCGACAAAAATACAAGTTTCAAAATGTGAAAAAGCGTTCTAATAGCGCCCTATCTCCCTCGCCACAGCAATAGTTAGCCGTTGATCCAAGTAAACAATGGAGTTCGCAATGCCCCATGAAGGCAACCTGTTACAAGCGGCCGTAGTGTTCCTGCTCGCTGCCGTGCTCACCGTGCCCCTGGCCAAGCGCCTGCAACTAGGTGCGGTGCTGGGCTATCTGTTTGCCGGTGTGATCATCGGCCCGTCGGTACTCGGCCTGATCGGCAACCCGCAAAGCGTGGCGCAGTTCTCTGAATTGGGTGTGGTGCTACTGTTGTTCATCATCGGCCTGGAGCTGTCGCCCAAACGCCTGTGGGTGATGCGCAAGGCCGTGTTCGGTGTCGGCCTGGCCCAGGTGCTGCTCACCGGGTTGGTCATGGGCGCGGTGGCGCTGTGGCTGTTTGGCCAGCCATGGAACAGTGCCATCGTGCTGGGCCTGGGCCTGGCGCTGTCCTCCACCGCGTTTGGCCTGCAAAGCCTGGCCGAGCGCAAGGAGCTTAACCAGCCCCACGGGCGTCTGGCTTTCGCCATCCTGCTGTTTCAGGACATCGCGGCCATCCCGCTGATCGCCCTCGTACCCTTGCTGGCCGGTGGCAGTCACCCAACCACCGAAGCCGAGGGCCTGCGCCATGGCTTGCAGGTACTGGGCAGCATCGCCGTGGTGATCATCGGCGGGCGCTACCTATTGCGTCCGGTGTTTCGCATCGTCGCCAAAACCGGCCTGCGCGAAGTATCCACCGCCACCGCGCTGCTGGTGGTGATCGGCACCGCCTGGCTGATGGAGCTGGTGGGCGTGTCCATGGCCCTGGGGGCGTTCCTCGCCGGCCTGCTGCTGGCAGATTCGGAATACCGCCACGAACTGGAATCCCAGATCGAACCCTTCAAGGGCCTGCTGCTGGGGCTGTTCTTTATCAGCGTGGGCATGGGCGCCAACCTCAGCCTGCTGCTCAGTACGCCGCTGGTGGTGATCGGCCTGACCCTGCTGTTGATCGGGTTGAAACTGCCCCTGCTATACGCCGTTGGCCGCATGGTCGGCGATCTCAATCGCGAAAGCGCCTTGCGCCTCGGCGTGGTGCTGGCAGCCGGGGGTGAATTCGCCTTCGTGGTGTTCAAGATCGGCCGCGACCAAGGCCTGTTCGAACCACACCTTTACGATGTGCTGGTGCTGACCATCACCCTGTCCATGGCCTTGACCCCGCTGTTGCTGCTGGTGTGTCCGAAGCTGTTCAAACCCAAGGTCAAGCCGGTGGAAGTGCCGGAGGAATACCGCGCCATCGAAAGCGACGCGCCCCGCGTGGTCATTGCCGGCATGGGGCGCATGGGCCAGATTGTGGCGCGGATCCTGCGGGCGCAGAACATTTCGTTTATCGCCCTCGACACCTCCGTGGAAACCATCGAGCTGACCCGCAGTTTTGGCGGTATGCCGGTGTTCTACGGTGACCCCCAGCGCCCGGAAATTCTCCACGCGGCCAAGGTCGATCAGGCGGAATTCTTCGTCATTGCCATGGACGATCCGGAGATCAACATCAAGACCGCCGCTCTGGTGCGCAGCCTCTACCCGCACATGAAGATCATCGCCCGTGCCCGTAACCGCCAGCACGTACACCGCTTGGTGGACCTGGACGCTTCACCGGTGCGCGAAACCTTCTACTCCAGCCTGGAAATGAGCCGCCGCACCCTGGTCGGCCTTGGCTTGAGCCAGGCTCAGGCCGACGCGCGCATCAACCGCTTCAAGACCCACGACCAGCAAGTGCTCGCCGCGCAACACGCGGTGTACGACGATGCAGCCAAAGTCATGCAAACCGCTCAGGAAGCCCGTACGGAACTGGCGCGCTTGTTTGAGATGGACAGACTTGAGGAAGAGTCCGACAAGGTGTGACATGGAGAATGAACGAAATTGCGAATTTTCTGACAGAATACGCCGCAATTTCGTTCATCCCTGGAGCGCCACATGGCCACGTTCACCAAGACCGCAGTGCTGCTGGCCCTCGCGCTTACCGCCGGCAGCGTGTTCGCTGCCGCCAAGCCAACCACGCAAAAAATCTCCACCCTGGGTGGCAAGTTCACCTTCAACCTGCCCAAGGCTTACAGCGCTGACACCCTGCCCTCCGGCAAGGCTGAGGACGGCACCGCTGATACCCAGGGCACGCTGTATGCCAACTCGACAACGAAAAGTGTGGTGATCGTCGCCGAAACCGTGCGCAACGATGGGGCAACCATCAAGGATAACGACCCGCAGTTCCTCGATGGTGCCGTGGCCGATTTCGTCAAGGACCAGAGCGCCGCCCTGCCCGACTTCAAGAAGCTGGGCGAGAAGAAACTCACTTACAAGGGTCTCGGCCTGCGCCAGGTTGACAGCAGCGCTACCCAGGGCGGCGGCAAGACCTTGAACTCCACGTTCCTGGGCGGTTCCGGCAACCATCTGCTGGTGATCCAGGCGATTTCCCGGGCCGATGATGTGAAGGGGCATGCGGCATTGGTGAAGCAGATTACGGGCGGCAAGTAACCGCCCCTCCCACATTTTTTACTGCATTTCACTTCAGGCTTTTCTCTAGCCAGGCTTTCAAGTCCTGCACTTCCGCTTCGCTGATCGTGTGATTCATCCCCGGGTATTCATGAAACTCCGGCTTGAGCCCCAACCCCACCAGCACCTTATCTGCCTGCGTGGCCGAGCTGAAGGGCAGCGCCTGGTCCAGAGTGCCATGGCCGATAAAAATCGCCAGTTTGCCCATGGACGCATCAGGCTTCAGCGCAGACCTGAGTACCGGTAGCACGCTGCCACTGAGCGCGGCGATACCGCGTACCAACTCGGGTTCACGCAAGGCCACCTCGTAAGACATGATCGCGCCCTGGCTGAACCCCACCAGGAATACCCGATCGCTTTGGGTGTGGTACTTGGCGGTAGCCTTGACCACAAAGTCCTTGATCAGTCGGGCGCTGCTGAACAGTTCATCGGTCTCGCCGTTGTACTCAGGCTCATCAGTCTTGGTAAACCAACGATAACCGTGCGGTTCCACCGGCAGCGGCGCACGCACTGACAGGTAGGTCCAGGTGGATGGCAACGCGTCCTTGATACCAAACAGATCTTCCTCGTTGCTGCCAAAACCATGCAGGAAGATCACCAGCGGCTGATTACGCGCATCGCTCTGGTTTTGTTCCAGGTAGGACAACGGCAAGTCGGTGTGCAAGCCGGTATCGGCATGAACGGCGCCGGCCACCAGGGCCAATGCGAGGGCAAGCTGTTTGAGCATCGGATTTACCTCAGGGTTTGCGCAACAAATAGGTGTCCATGATCCAGCCGTTTTCCAGGCGCGCCGCCTTGCGTACCCGTTCGATCTCTTGCGCCACGTGGGCCACTTTACCGCTGATCAGGATTTCGTCAGGCGTGCCCAGGTAGGCGCCCCAGTAAATATCCAGGTCCTGATCCGCCACGCTGCGGTAGGAATCTTCTGCGTCGAGCATCACCACCAGGGTATCGGCATCACTGGCCTGCCCCGCCGCCAGGCGACGTCCCGTGGTGATTTCGACGGACTTGCCGATACGGTTCAACGGCACCTTATGCTGGGCCGCCAGCGCCTGCACGCTGGTGATGCCGGGGATCACCTCGAACTCGAACACGCACCGGCCACTGGCCAGGATCGCCTGCAAGATACGAATGGTGCTGTCGTACAGCGCAGGATCCCCCCAGGCCAGGAACGCCCCCACTTCACCGTCGGCCATTTCTTCGTTGATCATGCGCTCGAAGGTGTGCTGCTTATCGCGGTTAAGGTCCTGCACGGCGGTGGTGTAGTCGATTTCACCGCGTACGCGCTCAGGGCAATCGGCCTCGACAAAACGGTAGCCGGGCTCGGTGATGTAGGTCTGGCAGATCTCACGGCGCAGGTCGATTAGCTTGTCCTTGCTCTGGCCCTTGTCCATCAGGAAGAACACGTCGGTACGGTTCAGCGCCTTCACGGCCTGCATCGTGATGTAGTCAGGGTTGCCGGCGCCAATGCCGATGATCAGGATGCGTTTCATGGGGTGCTCTCAGTGCGGGGCGTTGATTTTGCCATGATCTGCACGTCAGGCGTGAGTTTCCAGGCGCAGGCGCCACACGCCATTGAAGCGCAACTCAGTGGCCGACAGGGGCTCGACGTCGATCCGATAGAACATCGAGACCGGGAACTGCATGACGGAGAGCATCGCGGCGCGAATCACGAACGGGTGGGTCACGGCGACTGTATGGCCGGGGTGGGTTTCGAGAGATTCGAGCCATTGGCCCACACGCGCACAGAGCTGATCCACCGACTCGCCGCCATGGGGTGCGCGGGTGCTGTCGGCGCTCCAGGCCTTTAATTCCTGGCTATCGAGTTGGCTGATGTCCTGGCCTTTCCATAAACCGAGATCAACATCGCGCAACGCCACTTCAACCTCGGCGTGGGCGCCGAACAAGCCGGCTGTCTGGCGGGCCCTGGCTTCGGGGCCGCAGAGCAGGCGTGGCTGTTTTTTGTAGCGTCCGGCCAGGGAGCAAGCAGCACTTTGCCAGTCCATCGAGACGGACTCATCGTCGGGAAAACGCCCATGTTTTTGCAGGGGGGTGATGGCGTGGCAGATCAGGGTCAAACGGGTGGCGAGCATCGCACTTCACTCTGTTTTCGGTATGTTACTGCACCCCCAGTGTGAACGATGTACCTGTGGGAGGGGCTTGCCCCCTCCCACATTTAATCAGGCGGATGCACTCTCACTGAGCGGAGCGGCTGCGGCCTGAGCCTGCAACTGCGCGGCTTGCTGGCTGTATTCGCGCAGGTAGACGATAAATTCCTGCAACAGGCGGTCCCACAGTTCCAACTGGCTACGCAGATGCGAAGCGCCGACACCGGCCACCACCACGTCCATCTCCATCAACAGAAACTCACCCTGCACCGACAACCGCGCAAAGCGCCGCGAGGCATTCCACACCTGAGCCAGGCCCTCGGGCAATTCACCCTGCACCCGCAGGGCGCAGCTGTAGGTAAAGTCCACGTAACTGCCCTGCTCGGCCGCCGGATTGCCAAAACGCACGGCAAAACCGATGCCCTGGCTGGCGCTGAGCAATTGCACAACGCCGTTCTGCTCAGACTGGTTGACCCGATACCCGGCTTCCTGCAACAGCTCGGTGAGGCTTTGAATGGATACGCTGGTGATCAGTTGAACATCGCTCATAGTGGTCTCTTCCTTGTTGATCATTGATTAAGGCGGTGTGCGAGCATCGAACCGATTAAGGTATAGCTCATCGCCAAAACCTTGGGTCAATTCATTGGAAATGACCCATTCTCATCACAACAACGGCTGGCCACCTTTTTTGGATCGTGCTGCATCAGTTGGATAAGCGTCGACTATGAGGCCGTCTTCGGGAGCAAGCCCCCTCCCACATCGGCGGGCACAAGCGCCGAATGACCGCTGGCGACAAAATCCTCCTTGCGCAACACCACCAATGCCACCAGCGACACCACCCCGGTGGCCACGTAGAAGTACCACGGCGAAGTAATGTCCCCGGTCACCTTGATCAACCAGGTGGAAATCAACGGCGCACTGCCGCCAAACACCGCCACCGGCACGTTGTATGCCACTGCAATGCCGGTGGAGCGAATCCGCGTCGGCAGCAGCTCACTCATCAACGCGTAGGTCGACGACGCATACAGCCCGAACAGAATCGCCACCGCCATCAACGGTGCGAAGAACGACGCCGGGGTCGCGGTGGGTGCCGACTTGAACAGCCAGAACATCGCCAGGGTCGCCAGCGTGCCGATCACCATCAGGAACGGCTTGCGCCCGTATTTATCGGTAAATGCCCCGCCAAACGGCATCACGAAGGCGGCCGAGAAGCTGGCAACGAACACGTAGAGCAAGGTGGTGCCGCTGTCGAACTTGAGGATCTTGGCCATGTAGGTCGAGGCGAAGGTCAGCACCAGGTAGAAGATCGAGCTGTGCAAGGTGATGATAAAGAACACCAGGGCAATCGCGCGCTTCCACTGCCAGACCTCCCGCAGCGGCGCCCGCGAGGTTTGCCCGGCGCGTTGCAGGGCTAAAAACTCGGGGCTGTCTTCAAGCTTGAGGCGGATGTACATGGAGATAAAGCCCAGGGGCGCAGCGATCAGGAAAGGTACGCGCCAGGCCCATTCCTGCATGACCTCGGCGCCCAGCACCCAGGTCATGCCATTGGCCACGGCGCCGCCCAGCAACAGGCCGAGCACAGCGGTGACCATCAACCAGCAGGTGGCGAAGCCGCGGCGACCGGGCCCTGCGTATTCGGAGATAAAGCTGGTGACCGTGCCGATTTCGCCGCCCGCCGAGAAGCCCTGCACGCAGCGCACCAGGATCAGCAGGATCGGCGCGGCGATGCCCAGGCTGGCGTAGGTCGGCAACAACCCCAGCATCACCGTGGAACCGGTCATCATCACCAGCGCCATGATCAGGGTTTTGCGCCGGCCGATCTTGTCTGCCAGCGGGCCGAAGAACAGCCCACCCAAAGGGCGGATAAAGAAGCTCAGGGCAAACGCGGCGAAGCTGGCCAGCAGGCTGGTGGTGGGGTCATCGGAGACGAAGAACGCCTGGCCGATATAGACCGCGAGAAACCCATAGACGCCGTAGTCGTACCACTCGATCAAGTGGCCCGAGGTGGCGCCCAGAAACGCTCGGCGGCGCTTGCGGACAGTGTCTTGTGCGGGATTGCCCATCGTGGGGACTCCTTGTCTGATTATCGATCCATGTCAAAGCGCGGCGATACTCGCTGCTTTCAACCACTGCCGCAAGTCGGTCTTGAGAATCTTGCCGTAGCTGTTCTTGGGCAAGTCGCTGCGCCATACATATTTTTTCGGTTTCTTGAACGAGGCCATGCGCGTCAGGAACCAGGCGGTGAGTTCACCCTCATCCAGGGGCTGGCCGCTGCGCGTCACCACAAACGCCACCACCGACTCCCCCCACTGAGCGTCCGGCTCGCCCACCACGCACACCTCAAACACCTGCGGATGCTGGGCCAGCACTTCCTCGACTTCACGCGGGTAGACGTTGCTGCCGCCGCTGATGATCACGTCCTTGGAGCGATCCGTCAGGGTCAGATAGCCGGCTGCGTCTAGATAGCCGATATCACCGGTCAGCAGCCAGCCGTCCACCAAGGTTTGGCCAGTGGCTTGCGGGTTGCGCCAGTAGCCTTGCATCACGGTGGCGCCACGCACCGCGATTTCGCCGCGCTCACCGGTGGGCAAAGGCTGGTGCGCAGTATCGAGAATACGGATTTCCACACAGGACTGCGCGTGGCCCACCGAAGCGGCCAGGCTGGCCCAGTCGGGGCGTTGGCGATCGGCAATCACTGCACGGGGCAACACGCTGATAGTCATCGGGCTCTCGCCCTGACCGTAGATCTGCACCAGGCGCGGCCCGAAGGTGTCGGCGGCTTCACGCAGATCGGCCAGGTACATCGGGCCGCCGCCATACACGATGGTCTTGATGCCAGCGCCGTGATAATCCTGGCGCCGTGCCTGCTCGACCATGCGCTTGACCATGGTCGGCGCGGCAAACAGCGACACATTGCCCACCTGCTCGGCCAGCCCGAACAGCTCGGCTGCGTCGAAGCCATGGGAGGCCGGCACCACATGGCGTCCGCCGCAGCGCACATGGATGAAGTTATACAGGCCAGCACCGTGGGACATCGGCGCGGCATACACCGCGGCATCGTCGGCGCTGACCGCATCGACATCTGTGGCGTAGCACAGCGACATGGCGACCAGGTTGCCGTGGGACAGCATCACACCCTTGGAGCGCCCTGTCGTGCCGGAGGTATAGAACAGCCAGGCGAGGTCCTGGTCGTGGCGTGGCACCGGTTGTTCCAGGGTCGGCCAGCCAGTGTTGGGAGGTAAGAGGTGGCCGTCCAGCTCCTTGCAGCGCGGGGGCAAATCCCGTGATGAGAACACCCGGCCGCCATCGGTAAAGATCAAGCGTGCCTCGGCATTATCGGCAATCCACGCCGCTTCGCTGGGGTGCAGTTTGGCATTGATCGGCACTGCCACGGCGCCCATCCACCAGATGGCATAGAGCAATTCCAGATAGTCGCAGCTGTTTTTCATCAGCAGCGCCACCGCGTCCCCCGGCACCAGGCCGTGCTGGTCCACCAGGTGCGCGGCGCGTTGGCGCACGTGGGCGGCGAAGGTGGCGTAGTCGGCCACTTGGGTGGTGCCGTTGAACAGCGCCGGGCGTTGCGGGGCCCGACGCTGGGTGTCGTGCAGCCAGTTGGCAATGTTCATGGCTCAGCTCCGGCGTGCCTGCAGGACCGATGCGTAGTTGGCCACCGCCATGCCGCCCATGTTGAACACCAGGCCGAACTCCGGGTTGGGCACCGCCAGGCCAATCGGTTCCCCGGTCAATTGCCGGAACGCCAAGGCGTGCATGGACACCCCCGTTGCACCGACCGGATGCCCCTTGGCCTTGAGCCCGCCGGAAAGGTTGACCGGCAAGCGCCCGCCGGCACGCACCACGCCGCTGTCGAGCACGCGATGCCCTTCGCCTTTGGGCGCCAGGCCCATGGCTTCGTAGATCAGCAGCTCGGCAATGGTGAAACAGTCGTGCACCTCGGCGAAACTCAGGTCTGCCAGGGTCACATTCGCTGTGCGCAGCGCTGCATGGATCGCTCGTTGCGGGCCTTCAAAGGCGAGGATGTCGCGCTGGGCGATGGGCAAGGTGTCATTGACCTGGGTCATCGCCCGGATCTGCACCTCGCGGCGAAACGCCCGCGCACGTTTGGGTGACGCCAGAATAATCGCGGCGGCGCCGTCGCTGATCAGCGAGCAGTCCGTCAGACGCAGGGAGTCGGCCACGAACGGGTTGCTCTGGGACACGTTGTTGCAGTGCTCGAAATTCATCTCCCGATGCATCTGCGCCAGCGGGTTGGCCATGGCATTGGAGTGGTTTTTGGTGGCGATGGCCGCCATCGAGCCCAGCGGGCAGTGGTAGCGCTCGGCGTATTGGCGGGCGGCGCGGCCGAACAATTGCGGGAAACTCAGGCCGGCTTCGGCCGGGTCGTTCTGATAGCCGGCGCCGGCCAGGGCTTGGGTGACCGCGGCGGTGCTGGTGTGAGTCATCTTTTCGGCGCCCACCACCAGCACCAACTCGGCGCTGCCGGAGAGAATCGCATTGACTCCCGCCTGGATCGCCGCCGAACCCGAAGCGCAGGCGTTTTCGCAGCGGGTGGCAGGTTTGAAGCGCAGCCCGGGGTCGGCCTGCAATAGCAACGAGGCGGCAAAACCGTCGGGCACCAGCCCAGAGTTGAAATGCCCCAGGAACAGCGCGTCGATTTGCGACGCATCAATCGCAGCGTCACTCAGGGCTTCACGGGTAACCTGGACGATCAGGTCTTCCAGCGTGGTGCCTTCCAGGCGACCAAAGCGGGAGTGACCAGCGGCAACAATGGAGACGCAATCAGCAGGCATAATCAATTTCTTCTGTTCTTGATCCGGACTTTACTTACAATGACCCACCCCGGGTCCCGCGCCAATTCGTGTAACTACTTACATGGGTAAGTAGCGCACCAGGGCATTGAACAACGAGGCAGGATGCCCCATGAACGCGCTTGCACAGCAATTTCCCGACCTCGAACGCCTGGCGTTCAAGCTGTCCCCTGCCCCGCAGATCGTCACCAGCGACCGGGTAATACTCGACTGCAACGATGCCTTCCTGAAGCTGTTCGGCTATACACGCCAGGCACTGGTCAATCAGTTGACCCTTCTGATCTACCCGTCCCAGGCCGACTACCATGCCATCGGCAAGCGCAGCCATGACTGGCTGCTCGACAGCGACAACGGCTTTTATTCCGATGAGCGCTTCATGCAGCACCACAATGGCGAAGTGTTCTGGGCCAAGTCCCACGGCTACACCCTCACCCCCCAAGACCCGTTCAAGCTGATGATCTGGCACTTCGAACGCCTGGACCGTCTGCATCAGGGCACTGGCGACCTCACGCCGCGGGAGCGGGAAATCGCCATGCACATCGTCAATGGTTTCAAGTCCAAGGAAATCGCCCTGCGCCTGGCGATTTCCCACCGCACGGTGGAAGTGCACCGGGCGCGGCTGATGAAGAAGTTGCAGGCCAAGACCGTGGTGGAGTTGGTGTCGAAGATCATTATGGTGGCGTGACAGGTAACGGCTATTGAACAGGTTACCCACCCACATCTGAGCACATTTCAATCCGGCAGCCGA
Organism: Pseudomonas sp. B329; assembly: GCF_023127835.1. Lineage (NCBI taxonomy): Bacteria > Pseudomonadati > Pseudomonadota > Gammaproteobacteria > Pseudomonadales > Pseudomonadaceae > Pseudomonas > Pseudomonas sp. B329. Next base: position 60,550 of record NZ_SPKP01000010.1, read on the forward strand.
TTCAGCTGCCTTATCCACCTTTTCAGCTTTCCCGGCTGAGCCGCCCCGCTGTTTCAGCCGGGATCCTCCCACCCTATGGCACAAAATAGCGTCACAAGATCCCCCATGGACCCGTGCCCCCATGCAAACCACCAACACCGTCCTGATGATTCGCCCGGCGCGCTTTGCCTTCAACCCGGATACCGCGATCAACAACCGTTTTCAACGCCCGCCGCCGGACCCGCTCAGTGCACAGCACAAAGCGCTGAAAGAATTCGACGGCTATGTCGACACCCTGCGCAGTCACGGCGTGGAAGTGCTGGTGGTGCAGGACACCCCGGCACCTCACACACCGGACTCGATCTTCCCCAACAATTGGTGGAGCAGCCACGCCGACGGCAGCCTGGTGCTTTACCCCATGCAAGGCCAGAACCGACGGCTGGAGCGCAACAAAGGCGTGCTGCAAGTTCTGGAGCAGCGCTTTGCGATCAACACCACCATCGACCTCAGCCACCTGGAACAACAGGACATCTTCCTCGAAGGCACCGGCAGCATGGTGCTCGACCGCCAGCACCGCATCAGCTACGCCTGCCACTCCGGGCGCACCCATCACGCGGCGCTGCGCCAGTTTGCCGAACGTCTGGACTACCAACTCTGCGTGTTCCACGCCCTGGACCGCCACCACGCACCGATCTACCACAGCAACGTGATGATGAGCGTCGGTCGCGACCTCGCAGTGGTGTGCCTGCAAGCCCTGCCCGACGAGCGCGAGCGCCTGGCCCTGGAACGCTCACTGCGCGACACCGGCAAGGACATCCTCGCCCTCGACTTCGACCAGTTAGAAGCCTTCGCCGGCAACATGCTCGAAGTCCACGACCGTGACGGCCAGCCATTGCTGGTGATGTCTGCCAGCGCCTGGCGCGCGTTGCAACCGGCGCAGCGCCAGCAGGTGGAGCGCCATACGCGACCATTGGTGGTGAATATCGAAAACATCGAACGCATCGGCGGCGGCAGTGCCCGTTGCATGTTGGCCGAAGTGCATCTGCCGATCCGCCCCTCATTTCAATAAGGAGTCTTGCCATGACCCGTTATATCGACGTCAACGACCTCAGCTACCTGGTTTCGCAAAAAGGTTTGCAAACCTGCATCACCGAGATGGCCGAGTACATCCGTGCCGACTACCTGCGCTGGCAGGACTTCGAGAAATGCGCACGCCTGGCCAACCATTCACCGGATGGCGTGATCGAGTTGATGCCCGTCTCGGACGCCTCGCTGTATGCGTTCAAATACGTCAACGGCCACCCGAAAAACACCCTGGCCGGTATGCTGACCGTGATGGCCTTTGGCGCCTTGGGCGATGTGGATACCGGCAAACCCGTGCTGCTGGCGGAAATGACCCTGACTACCGCCATCCGCACCGCTGCCACCTCGGCCCTGGTCGCCCGCTACCTGGCGCGCGACAACAGCCGCAGCATGGCGTTGATCGGCAACGGCTGCCAAAGCGAATTCCAGGCCCTGGCCTTCTACGCCATGCTTGGCATTAACGAAATTCGCCTGTTCGATATCGACGCCAAGGCCACCGCCAAACTCGCCGCCAACCTCAAGGCGTTCCCGGCGATCAAGGTGATCCTGGCTGACAGCGTGGCCGACGCGGTCAAAGGCGCGGATATCGTCACCACCGTCACTGCCGACAAGGCTTATGCAACCATCCTCACCGACGAGATGATCGAACCGGGTATGCACCTCAATGCCGTGGGTGGCGATTGCCCGGGCAAGACCGAGCTGGACCGGCGCATCGTCGAACGTGCCCGGGTGATCGTGGAGTACGAACCGCAAAGCCGCATCGAAGGTGAGATCCAGCACATGCCTGAGGATTCGCCGGTGACCGAGTTGTGGCAAGTGATCAACGGCCAGAAGCCCGGCCGCGAGAATGCGCGCCAGATCACCCTGTTCGACTCGGTGGGGTTTGCCATCGAAGACTACTCGGCCCTGCGCTATGTACTGGACGTCGCCAAGGCGTTGGACGTGGGCAGCGAGCTGGAACTGGTACCCGACCTGGCTGACCCCAAAGACCTGTTTGCCCGCCTGGCCCGGCAGCCGGTCGCACAGCACAAAAAGCGCGCCTGAGACCGCTCTGGCCTGCCGCTTTGCGTCGAGGGCGGGCCGGACTTTGCTGGATTAAAAGCCGATTCGGCGGGTGCAACAGCCGATTGCGCTGCATTGTCGGTTTTAACAGCGCAATTTGCGCTTTGTGCAGGGGGTAAACGACACAAAAAACGCACCATCATGAAGCATTCTCTGCTCCCAGTTATTCACTGCCCTGACATCAATTACAAAATATAGGGACCTCCACATGACTCCACTGCGATCACTCTTCGCTGCGTTGCTGTTGCCTCTGTGCGCCACCGCCGCCCACGCCCAGGACTGGAAAGAAATCCGTTTTGGCGTGTTCCCCGAATACCCACCCTTCGAATCCGTGGCCGCCGACGGCAGCCTGCAAGGCTTCGATATTGAACTGGGCAACGCCATCTGCGCCAAGCTCGAAGTGAAATGCACCTGGGTGCACAATGAATTCGACGGCATGATCCCGGCCCTGCGTGCGCGCAAGTTCGACGCCATCATGTCCTCCATGGCCGTGACCCCGGCTCGCGAAAAAGTCATCGACTTTACCGATCGCCTGTTCCTCAGCCCCACCTCGGTGATCACGCGCAAAGGCGCCGACTTCGGCGATACCCCGGAATCGCTCAAGGGCAAGCAGGTCGGCGTGCTGCAAGGCTCGCTGCAGGAAGCCTACGCCCGAGCGCACCTGGCCAGGCTGGGTGCGCAGATCAAGGCGTACCAGTCTCAAGAGCAGAACTACGCCGACCTGCAAAACGGGCGCCTCGACGCCACCCTGACCGACAAACTCGAAGCCCAGCTCAACTTCCTGTCCAAGCCCGAAGGCGCCGACTTCAAGACCGGCCCGGCCTTCAAGGACCCGACCCTGCCGCTGGACATCGCCATGGGCCTGCGCAAGAACGACCAGGCACTGCGTGAGCTGATCAATAAAGGCATCGCCGCCGTCCAGGCCGATGGCACTTACGCGCAGATCCAGAAGAAATACTTCGGCGATCAAGATATCTACAACGAATAACTAAGCCATCGACCTCCCTGTGGATGCAGCTTTTGTGGGAGGGGGGCTTGCTCCCGATAGCAGTGGTCAGTCATTGAAAATATTGACTGAACCACCGCTATCGGGAGCAAGCCCCCCCTCCCACACAAATCGGTTCCCCACAAAGATGGTGTGTGTGCCTTTTAGAGATCTTCCCATGAACGAACTCCTCAACCTGCAAGGCTACGGCCCGATGCTGGCCCAGGGTGCCTGGATGACGCTCAAGCTGGCCTTCCTCGCCCTGGCCCTGAGCCTAACCCTGGGCCTGGTCGCCGCCGGCGCCAAGCTATCCAGCGCCAGATGGCTGCGCGTACCGGCCACGCTCTACACCACGCTGATCCGCAGCGTGCCGGACCTGGTGTTGATCCTGCTGATCTTCTATAGCCTGCAACTGTGGCTCAACGACCTGACTGAAGTGTTCGGCTGGGAGTACTTTGAAATCGACCCGTTCACCGCCGGGGTGGTCACCCTGGGATTTATCTACGGCGCGTATTTCACCGAGAACTTCCGTGGCGCGATCCTCAGCGTACCGGTGGGCCAGTTGGAAGCCGCGACGGCTTATGGCCTGAGCCGCTGGCAGCGCTTCCACCTGGTGCTGTTCCCACAACTGATGCGTTTTGCCCTGCCGGGCCTGGGCAATAACTGGCTGGTGCTGCTCAAGTCCACGGCGCTGGTGTCGATCATCGGCCTGTCAGACCTGGTCAAGGCCGCGCAAAACGCCGGCAAGTCCACCAGCGAGCCACTGTACTTCCTGATCCTCGCGGGCCTGGTGTACCTGCTGATCACTACCCTCTCCAACCGCATCTTCAAGCGCCTCGAACGGCGCTATAACCTGGGCATCAAGGGGATGGCGCGATGATCGAACTGTTCCAGCAATACGGCCTGGCCTACCTGTTCAGCGATGGCAGCGGCTTGTCCGGCGTCGCCATGACCGTGTGGCTGTTCATCATCTCGGTGGTGCTCGGTTTTTGCCTGTCGATCCCCCTGGCACTGGCGCGGGTTTCGCAGCACGTCTGGCTGCGCTGGCCGGTGGAGGTCTACACCTACCTGTTCCGCGGCACGCCGCTGTATATCCAGTTGCTGATTTGCTACACCGGGCTGTACAGCCTGGAGGTGGTGCAGGACAACGCCCTGCTCAACCAGTTTTTCCGCAATGCGCTGAACTGCACCTTGTTGGCGTTTGTGCTCAACACCTGTGCCTACACCGTGGAGATCTTCGCCGGGGCGATCCGCAATATTCCCCACGGCGAAATCGAAGCGGCACGCGCCTATGGCCTGCACGGCTGGCGGCTGAATCTGTTCGTGGTGGTACCCGCCGCATTGCGCCGCGCATTGCCGGCCTACAGCAATGAAATGATCCTGATGCTGCACGCCACGTCACTGGCGTTTACCGCCACCGTTGCCGACATCCTCAAGGTCGCCCGCGATGCGAATGCCGAAACCTTCCTGACCTTTCAGGCGTTTGGTATCGCCGCCCTGCTCTACATGCTGCTGTCCTTTGCACTGGTGGGCCTGTTTCGGCTGGCCGAACGTCGCTGGATGCGTTTTCTTGTTCCTACCCGAGGCTAACCCATGAATCAGTCCGCGCAGGCCCTGGCCGTTTATCCGGTGGATGTACCGGTTGTCGAAACTGCAACTGCCGCCATCAAGCTTCAAGTCGAAGGCATTCACAAACGCTACGGCGAACACGAAGTGCTGAAAGGTGTGTCCCTCAATGCCCGTCAAGGCGATGTGATCAGCCTGATCGGCGCCAGCGGCTCGGGCAAAAGCACCATGCTGCGTTGCATCAACTTTCTTGAACAGCCGGACGCCGGGGTCATCACCCTGGACGGCATCAGCATCGAAATGCAGCAAGGCCGCGCCGGCACCCGCGCGCCGCACCAGGCACAACTGCAAAACCTGCGCACGCGCCTGGCCATGGTGTTCCAGCACTTCAACCTGTGGAGTCACATGACGGTGCTGGAAAACATCACCATGGCCCCGCGCCGGGTGCTGAATGTGAGCGCCGCCGAGGCGGAAAAACGTGCGCGCCTGTACCTGGACAAAGTCGGCTTGCCAAACCGCGTGGCGGATCAATACCCGGCGTTCCTCTCGGGTGGCCAGCAGCAGCGTGTGGCGATTGCGCGGGCATTGGCGATGGAGCCGGAGATTATCCTGTTCGACGAACCGACCTCAGCCCTCGACCCGGAACTTGTAGGCGAAGTGCTCAAAGTCATACAGACGTTGGCCGAGGAAGGCCGTACCATGCTGATGGTCACCCACGAAATGGGCTTTGCCCGCCAGGTGTCCAGCCAAGTGCTGTTCCTGCATCAGGGCCGAGTCGAGGAACACGGCAGCGCCGAGATCCTCGACCACCCTAACAGCGAACGCTTGCAGCAATTTCTTTCCAACCGTTTGAAGTGAACTCATGGATACCAAGGCCAACGGACCCCACTCCTCCCCTGCGCTGGATCGCATCGACGAGGCGATCATCGATGTGCTCAGGCACCAGGGGCGCATCACCTATGAAAAACTCTCGTCGCTGGTGCACCTGACCCCCAGGCCATGCCTGGAGCGGGTGCGCAAGTTGGAGCGACGCGGGGTGATCCGTGGGTATGGGGCGATCATCGATGTGCAGATGGTCTCACCAGGGCTGTCGCTGCTGGTGCTGGTGGCCTTGTCCAACCAGAGCGGGCGCTCGGCGCAAAAGGCCTTCGAAGCCTGCGTCAAAGCCTGCCCGCAGGTGTTCGAATGCCAGTTGATCAGCGGGCCGTTCGACTACAGCCTGCGTATGCGCTGCCGGGATATGGAGCATTACCGGGTGCTGACGGAGATCTGGTTGAACAATGATGAGTTGCACATTGATAAGTTGGTGGCCCATCCAGAGTTGGCAGTAGTCAAGAACACTGCGACCGAACTGGCCTGATACCCACTCCCCCAGGCTGCGAAAACCAAATGTGGGAGCTGGCTTGCCTGCGATAGCGGTGCATCAGTCACCCCACATCTGACTGGTCGACCGCTATCGCAGGCAAGCCAGCTCCCACATTGACCGGGTTTGCAATTCTTTTGCCTGGCTTGGCCCCCACCAGCTTCGCCTGCCCATCCTTCTGCTTGCCCGTACGCGCCTCGCTGATCAGCCCCGGGATCAACTTGCCCTCCGGCAAATTCTTCCAGAAGCGGCTGGGCAAGTGCCCTTCCATCACCTTGGGATTCAGCCGCGCCGGGTTGAAGATGTGACTGTAGTAGGTCAGCCACATCGCACTGTGGGGGTCGTCAACATTCTGCGCCAGTTGCTGCCACGCCTCGGGGCAGCGGCGCTGATGAATCAACTGCTCGCCGTCGTAATACACCCCGTCCAGTGGCGTGGCGATCATCCAGCGATGGCGGCCCATGCGCCCGACAAAATGCTGGCTGGCGCTTTTAAGAATGTCGTGGGCCGGTTCATGCCAGGCCACGTATTCAGGAAGTTCGGGCCCCGCCTCGGCCGGCAGGGCAATAAAGCGCACAAACGCATGCAGGTGATGGGCCTCGCGGCTGACTTGCTTGATGCGTCGCTGCAACTCGCTGCCCAGCTTGTCCCCCGCCAGCATCGCGGTGCGATCACCGTGGCTGACCCGCCACAGCACTTCATACAGCAGGCTCCAGCGTTGATCACCGTGATAACAGGCGGCAGACTCCAGCAACTCCAACAGCGCCTTGGGAATCCGTGCCTGGAAGGGCCCCAACCCTGACGGGATCGACTCATCGGTAGCGAACAGGTCAGCTGCTTGCGCCTCGCCCCAGCTCACCTGGCTGGGGTCGACCTGATGGCTGAGCAGCCAGCGCGCCTGTTCGCGCCAAGTGCTGAACAGGTTGTCGCATTCCAGACTGATCATCCCCACAGCCCCATCTGTTGCGGTTGCGGACGGTCGCGCAATTGTTCGCGCAGTAACACGCTGGTGCTGTCGGCCTGTTGCGGGTGGTAGTCACTGGTGATGAAGAACGGTTTGGCCTTGGCCAGAACGCAGCGCATACGCGCCAGGTCTTCGAAGCGGATCTTGCGCTCGCGGCGCAGGTCCACCAGGCGTTGGGTGGTACGCAGGCCAATACCGGGGATGCGCGCAATCAGGGTGGGCTCTGCGCGGTTCAGGTCCAGGGGGAATACTTCGCGATGCTCCAGGGCCCAGGCCAGCTTGGGGTCGATATCCAGGGCCAGGTGGCCGGGGCCGGCAAACAGCTCCCTGGCGCTGAAACCGTAGCTGCGCAGCAGGAAGTCGGCCTGGTACAAGCGGTGCTCGCGCATCAACGGCGGCGCGGCCAGGGGCACGCTTTTCGGGCTGTTGGGGATGGGGCTGAACGCCGAGTAGTACACGCGGCGCAGCTTGAAATTGCCATACAACGCCTCGGCACCGTGGAGGATGGTGCTGTCATCGGTGTCGTCGGCGCCGACGATCATCTGCGTGCTCTGCCCGGCCGGGGCGAAACGCGGGGCGCGAGGCTCGTTGAACACCGTCTGCTCGCCGGTGTAGATGGTCTGCATCGCCTGCTTGATCGACACAATCTGCTTCTCCGGCGCCAGGGTCTGCAGGCTGGCCTCGGTGGGCAGTTCGATATTCACGCTCAGGCGATCGGCATAACGACCAGCCTCGGCAATCAATGCAGGATCCGCATCGGGAATGGTCTTGAGGTGGATATAGCCGCGAAAGTCATGCTCTTCGCGCAGCAGTTTGGCGACCCGCACCAATTGCTCCATGGTGTAGTCCGACGAACGGATGATGCCGGAGCTGAGAAACAGCCCGCTGACGCAATTGCGCTTGTAGAAATCCAGGGTCAGGGTGACCACCTCTTCCGGGCTGAAACGCGCACGGGGCACGTCGCTGGAACGGCGGTTGACGCAATACTGGCAGTCGTAAAGGCAGAAGTTGGTAAGCAACACCTTGAGCAGCGACACGCAACGGCCATCGGGCGTGTAGCTGTGGCAGATGCCCATGCCGTCGGTGGAACCCAACCCCGCCTTGCCCTCGGAGCTGCGCTTGGGCGCGCCGCTGCTGGCGCACGACGCGTCGTACTTGGCGGCGTCGGCGAGGATGCTGAGTTTTTCGATCAACTGCATGACGGGCTACCGATACTGGTTTTTTGTACAGTACCAATAGCCGCACGTTGTCACAAGTGCCGTCTGTAGGAGGGGCAGATCAGCTGGCGGTTGCCAGGAGCAGGTCCTGCACCGAACGGCCCTTGTCACGGTTTCGATCGTTCTCATACAACGACGCCGCAATCTCATCGGCCCGAATCGGCAGCACCGACAGCAAGGTATCGCTCAAGCCATGGCTGGCCTGGCTGAAGCCCTGGATGTAGATACCCGCCTTGCAGCGCTCGTCGGTGACGATGCGGTAGTCGCGGGCCACTTCGAAGTCGCCCATGTAGGCTTGCAGCGGCGCCAACAGTTCGCGGTGCATCTGGCGCTCATAGCCGGTGGCGAGGATCACGGCGTCGTAGTGGTTGACGCTGGTTTCGCCCGTGGCGTTGTTGCGCAATACCAGTTCGATACCCAGCGGCCCGGGCGTGGCCTTCTCCACCACGGTCATGGTGCGGAACGCCTGGCGGGCGATGCCGGAAACTTTCTGACGGTAGAAAATCCCGTAGATGCGCTCGATCAGGTCCAGGTCCACCACCGAATAGTTGGTGTTCTGGTACTCGGCGACCAAACGCTCGCGTTCGGCCCCCACTTGCTGGAACACCAGGTCGGTAAACGCCGGCGAGAACACTTCGTTGACGAACGGGCTGTCATCGGCCGGCTTGAGCGCCGAGCCGCGCAGGATCATATCGACCTGCACCGACGGGAAGCTGTCATTGAGGTCGATAAAGGCTTCGGCCGCGCTCTGGCCGCCGCCGATCACCGCGATGCGCATGGCCTTGCCATCCACGCAAGGCTGGCTCGCCATGCGCTCCAGATACTGGGAATGATGGAACACGCGGCTGTCACCCTTGAGCGCCTTGAACGCTTCGGGGATGCGCGCAGTGCCGCCGGCGCTGACCACCACCGAGCGGGTGGTACGCACATGCTGCTCGCCCTGGGCATCGCGGGAAATGACGCGCAAGGCCTCCACCTGCTGCTGATGCAGGATCGGTTCGATGGCCAGCACTTCCTCACCGTAGTTGGCCTGGGCCTGGAACTGCCCGGCCACCCAGCGCAGGTAGTCGTTGTACTCCATACGGCAGGGGTAGAAGGTGCCCAGGTTGATGAAGTCCACCAGGCGATCGTGAGCCTTGAGGTAATTGACGAAGGAGTACGGGCTCGTGGGGTTGCGCAGGGTCACCAGGTCCTTGAGGAAAGAGATCTGCAGCTCACTTTGGGTCACCAGCGTATTGCCGTGCCAGCGGTAGTCGGCCTGTTTGTCGAGAAACAGCACGTCCAGCTTGCCCTGGGCCTTTTCACGCTCCTGCAGGGCGATGGCCAGCGCCAGGTTCGAAGGGCCGAAGCCGATACCGATCAGGTCGTGAACCGCGGGCGAAGCAATTGCCTGTGTCATTCCAGTGTCCTCTGGATAAGCCCCTTGGCGGTGGGGCGGGAATACCTTCATGGCCTGAACAACAGGCCGTGTGTTGATAGGAAACGAGGACAGTGAAATAAAATTTAACCAACTGGCGATCAGTGCGCTTCCCACTCACGCATACGCACCCGGCAATGCTTCATGGCGTTGACGATGTGTTTTTCCACCAGGCTGCGGGAAATCCCCAGGCGCTCGGCGATTTGCACATGGGACAGGCCCTCGAGCTTGCGCAGCAGGAAACTGTCGCGACACGCCGCCGGCAACTCGGCCAGGGCGCGCTCAAGCATCTCCAGGCGCTGGTTGTGGTCATGACTGGCGTGGGGTGAACAGGGGGCGAAGCGTTCTTCGCTGTCCAGCACCTCAAGAGGCTCGGACTGACGCAAGGCGTTGCGCCGGTGGCCGTCGATCACCAGGTTCAAGGCCGTGCGGTACAGGAAGGCGCGGGGCTGTTCGATCGGGATGTCGCTGGAACGCTCCAGCACCCGAACATAAGCGTCATGCACCACATCTTCGGCCACCTGACGGTTGCCCAGCTTGGCGTTCAGGAAACACACCAGCTCGCGATAGTAGTTTTCCAACATGACTCCTGGCCCCATGGCCGTGGTGCTAACGATGCCAGCCCGTGTAGGAGCGAGCCCATCGATGATGGCAGTTTGAGTGCGTGCAATTTATAGTAATTCTCATCTACTTTTAAAGGAGTCTTGCACCAACGGTGCATTTTTTTTCGTCGCACGAGCTGTTACCACATGTGTAACAACCTAAATTCCCGAGCATTTTTCTCGTATAACTGTCAACTCCCCGCTCCTGCGGTCAACACCTCCTGGCTGGAACCAAGACATGAAACGCCCTCGACCTGCCCGACGCGCCCTGCTTGTGCTGGCGTGCCTGCTCCCCATCCTTGTGGTGGCTGCCTGGCAAGTGCTGCCGTCGGGCCGCGACAGCCTACCCACGGTCACCGTAACCCGCGGCGACATTGAAAATAGCGTTACGTCACTGGGCACCCTGCAACCGCGCCGTTATGTGGACGTGGGTGCCCAGGCGTCCGGACAGATTCGCAAGATCCATGTGGAGGCCGGTGATCAAGTCAAGGAAGGCGATCTGCTGGTGGAAATCGATCCCGCCACGCAACAGGCCAAGCTCGACGCCAGCCGCTATTCCATTGAAAACCTCAAGGCGCAGTTGCAGGAACAGAAAGCCCAGCACGAACTCGCACGCCAGAAATACCAGCGCCAGCAACGCTTGGTTGCAGGCAACGCCACCCGCGAAGAAGATGTGCAAACCGCCAAAGCCGAACTGAGTGCCACCCAAGCCCGTGTCGATATGTTCCAGGCACAGATCCGCCAAGCCCAGGCCAGCCTGCGCAGTGACGAGGCCGAACTGGGCTATACGCGGATTTACGCGCCCATGAGCGGCACCGTCGTGGCGGTAGATGCGCGAGTCGGCCAAACCCTCAACGCCCAACAACAAACGCCGCTGATCCTGCGCATCGCCAAATTGTCGCCGATGACCGTATGGGCCGAAGTGTCCGAAGCCGATATCAGCCACGTCAAACCGGGCATGAGCGCCTATTTCACCACCCTCGCCGGCGGCAACCGGCGCTGGACCAGCACCGTACGCCAGATCCTGCCGATCCCGCCCAAGCCGCTCAATGAAGCCAGCCAGGGCAGTGGCAGCCCCACCAGCACGAGCAAAACCGGTAGTGGCCGCGTAGTGCTGTACACCGTACTGCTGGATGTGGACAACACTGACAATGCACTGATGGCCGAAATGACCACCCAGGTGTTTTTCGTAGCCAGCCAGGTCAAGGACGCTCTCACCATCCCGGTCGCAGCGCTGCTCGGCAGCCAAGGCACCGACAAGCAGATCGCGCGGGTCGTGACCAAAAACGGTGCCATCCAGAAGCGAGAAGTACAGCTGGGTATCAGTGACCGCCTGCGAGTTGAAGTGTTGGATGGCCTGGACGAAGGCGATCACCTGTTGATCGGCCCCGCCAGCAGCAGCGGGGGTTGACGTGACCACACCACTGATCGAACTCAAGAACATCCGCAAATCCTACGGCGGCGGCGACAGCCCGCAGGTCGACGTATTGCGCGGGATCGACCTGTCGATCCATGCAGGAGAGTTCGTTGCCATCGTCGGCGCCTCGGGCTCCGGCAAATCCACACTGATGAACATCCTCGGTTGCCTCGACCGCCCCACCGTGGGCGACTACCTGTTCGCCGGGGAAAACGTCGCGCACCTGGACAGCGACGCACTGGCCTGGCTGCGCCGCGAAGCCTTTGGTTTCGTGTTCCAGGGCTACCACCTGATCCCGTCCGGCTCGGCCCAGGAAAACGTCGAGATGCCGGCGATCTATGCCGGCATCGGCGCTGCCGAACGCCATGCCCGCGCCAAGGCTCTGCTGACCCGCCTGGGCCTGGCCGATCGCACCAACAACCGCCCGCACCAGCTCTCCGGTGGTCAGCAGCAGCGCGTCTCGATTGCCCGTGCGTTGATGAACGGCGGGCATATCATCCTTGCCGACGAACCCACCGGTGCCCTCGACAGCCACAGCGGTGCCGAGGTGATGGTGCTGCTGGATGAATTGGCGAGCCAGGGCCACGTGGTTATCCTGATTACCCACGACCGCGAAGTCGCGGCGCACGCCAACCGCATCATCGAGATCAGCGACGGCCTGATCATCAGCGATTCGGCGTTGAGCCCCCCCCACGTGCCCGTCACGGCCGGCAGCGACGCATTGCAAGCCGTGGACCTGCGCCAGCGCCTGGCCGACGGCGCCGAACACAATGGTGCCTGGAAAGCCGAGCTGCTGGACGCGGTGCAGGCGGCGTGGCGGGTGATGTGGATCAACCGCTTCCGCACCGCGCTGACGCTGCTGGGGATCATCATCGGCGTGGCGTCGGTGGTGGTGATGCTGGCAGTGGGCGAAGGCAGCAAGCGCCAGGTCATGGCGCAGATGGCGGCCTTCGGCTCCAACATCATCTACCTGAGCGGTTTTTCGCCTAACCCGCGCACACCGCCAGGTATCGTGACCCTCAATGATGTGGCCGCATTGGCTACATTGCCCCAGGTCAAGCGCATCATGCCGGTGAACGGCACCTACGCCGGTGTTCGCTTCGGCAACGTCGATTACATGGCCTATGTGGGCGGTAACGACACCAACTTCCCGGACATCTTCAACTGGCCAGTGGCCGAGGGTAGCTACTTTACCGAAGCCGACGAGCGCGCCGGGGCCACGGTGGCGGTGATCGGTCATCGCGTGCGCGAAAAGCTGTTCAAAGGCCAGCTAGACCCCATCGGCCAATACATCCTGATCGAAAACGTGCCCTTCCAGGTGATTGGCGTGTTGGCGGAAAAAGGCTCCAGCTCCGGCATGCAAGACAGCGATGACCGTGTCGCCATTCCCTATACCGCCGCCAGCGTGCGCCTGTTCGGCACCTATAACCCCGAATATGTTGCCATTGCCGCCGCCGATGCGCGCAAGGTGCAAGAGGCCGAGCAAGCCATCAGTCAGCTTATGCAAACGCTGCACGGCGGCAAACGCGACTTCCACCTGACGAACGACGCCGCGATGATCCAGGCCGAAGCGCGGACCCAGAACACCCTGTCGCTGATGCTCGGCTCGATTGCCGCGATTTCCCTGCTGGTGGGCGGTATCGGCGTGATGAATATCATGTTGATGACCGTGCGCGAACGCACCCGCGAAATCGGCATCCGCATGGCCACCGGGGCGCGCCAGCGCGACATCCTGCGCCAGTTCCTCACCGAGGCGGTGATGCTCTCGGTGGTCGGCGGTCTGTTCGGAATCGCCCTGGCATTGCTGGTGGGCGGCGTGCTGGTGCTGGCCGAAGTGGCGGTGCAGTTTTCCCTGGTGGCGGTGTTCGGCGCGTTTGGCTGTGCGCTGGTCACCGGCGTCGTATTCGGCTTTATGCCGGCCCGTAAAGCTGCCCGGCTCGATCCGGTTAAGGCATTGACCAGTGAATAAACGATCCATCGCACCGCACCTGTCGACGCTCAGCCTGTGCCTGTTGCTCAATGCCTGTGCCGGCACTTCGCCTGCCCTCGACAGCGGCATTGCCGCGCCGGCCGCCTGGCAATATGCCGAGCGCGACGCCGACCAGGCCACCAACCAGCGTTGGTGGACGCAGTTTGGCAGCCCTGTGCTGAACCGCCTGATCGATCAGGCCCGCCGTGACAGCTTTGATGTGGCTGCGGCCATGGCGCGGGTGCGGCAGGCCCAGGCGACAGCGGTGATTGCCGGCGCACCGTTACTGCCCGAGGTGAAGTTCAACCTCAGCGCCAGCCGTCAAAGACTGTTGCGCGGCAGCGGCAACTCGGATCTGGACGCCACCGAGAGCAACAAGACGGTCAATAACTATGATGCCAACCTCACGGCCAGCTACGAAATCGACTTCTGGGGTGGCCGCGCCGCTGCGCGAGACAGCGCTGTGCATAGCCTGCACGCCAGTGAGTTCGATCAGGCCAACGTGGAGTTGACCTTGCTCAGCAATGTCGCCGACCGCTATGCGCAAACCCTGGCCGCGCACCAGCGCCTGCAGATCGCCGAGCTGAACCTGGCCAATGCGCGCAATGTGCTGGACCTGGTGCAAACCCGCTACGACGCCGGTTCCGCCACGGCCCTGGAGTTGGCGCAACAGAAGAGCCTGGTGGCCGGCCAGCAACGGCAACTGCCGCTGATCCAGCAATCGGCCGAAGAATCACGCATCACCCTCGCCGCCTTGCTCGGCCAGCCGGTACAGGCCCTGGCGCTGGGCAGCGAGCCGTTCCGGGCACTGACCTGGCCGAATATCGGCCCCGGTGTGCCTAGCCAGTTGTTGCGTCGCCGCCCTGACATCGCCCAGGCCGAGGCACAGCTGGCGGCGGCCAATGCCGACGTCACAGTGGCCCGTGCGGCCATGCTGCCCACGGTGACATTGGGCGCAACCCTCGGCTCGGGTGCGTACAAGGCTGAAGATGTTCTGCGCAGCCCGTTCTACACCCTGACCTCGGGCCTGATCGCACCGATCTTCAACAACGGTCGGCTGAGTGCCGAGCGCGATAAAGCCCGTGCGCGCCAGGATGAACTGCTGCAGACCTACCGCGGGGCGATCATCAACGGCTTTGCCGATGTGGAAAAAGCCCTCAGCAGCCTGACTCGCCTGGACCAGCAACGCCAATGGCAAACCGAAGAACTGCAGCAGGCGCAAACGGCCTTTGAGATTGCGCAAAGCCGCTACGAGGCCGGCGCCGAAGACCTGCTTACGGTGCTGGAAACCCAACGCACCCTCTATGCCGCCCAGGACCTGAACGTGCAACTGCGCCTGTCGCGGCTGCAAGCCAGTATCGCGCTGTACAAGGCATTAGGGGGTGGATGGAAGACCGATAGCTGATAAGCAAAATCGGTATTTCTTACACAAACTGTTTCTTAGCCTTACATTCTCCACCCCCAGGTCCTTGGTAAAAAAGCTGTTACATACGGCTGCCCGGGACCTCGTGATGACACCCAGCGTTCTTGTAAAAAGCCTGGTCTGCATAAGCTGCTGGCTTATAGCAAACGCAGTGCGCGCTGAGCCCTTGATCGTGCCCACTGCAATCGACTGGCTGTTGGATTGCCCCCTCACTACCACTGCGCGCCTGGACCCTGAGGTGGTCGGGCGCACCCAATGCGGCCTGGTCAGTGTGCCCCGGGACCACGCTGCTCCCGGGCGCGGTCGTATACGCCTGAGCGTGACGCGTGTGGGCGCAAGGCAACCGCTCAACCGCGAGGGCGTGGTGTTCATCCAGGCCGGCGAACCGCCCCAGCCCGCCAACGCGCCTTTCGTGCTGCACCTGGCCAGCCACTGGGAGTCGCTCGCCACCCGCGCTTATCGCACGCTGGTGGACCGTTATGACGTGATCGAACTGAGCACCCGCGACCTGCGCCAGCCAAACGCGGTCGAGCAGGCGGCGCTGGACATGGAATATGTGCGCGGGCAGCTCGGCGAAGCGCGCCTGCACTACCTGGGCAGCGCCGCCGCGACCCGTCTTGGCAGCCGCTACGGCACGCTGTTTCCCGAGCGCATCGCACGCATGGTGCTGATTAATGCGGCGCCGGGCGATCCTATCGCTGTGGGCGTCGAGCAGTTATTGCTCAAGGAGTCCAAGCAGTCGGGCGCCGACGGCTGTGTCACCCGCTGGCTGGGGGATTTCCTCGCCTATGGCAAACAGCCGCCAGCCTCCGCGCGCTGCCTTGACCTTGGTGCCTGGGAGTAACCGGCGCATTTGCGACCTGTTGCCATCGAAAACGACACGCTGCGTTGACGCTCCGATGCAATCGTTATTAAGTGCTATTTATCCGCATTAATACGATAAATCGAACCCATGCTGACTCGCCCGCTACGCCGCAAACGCCAGAAGCTGTCCGATGTGATTGTCGAGTCGGTCAAGCGCTCCATCGTCACCGATGCCTTGAAGCCCGGCGACCGCTTGCCCACCGAACGCGAGCTGATGGAAAGCTTCCAGTGCTCCAAGGGCTCGGCACGCGAAGCGCTCAAGGCATTGGAAGTCGAAGGGTTGGTCAATACGCGCACCGGCCCCAGTGGCGGGGCTTATCTGAACCAGGCCGGCACTGAACCTGCCAGCCGCGCCTTGCGCAACTACCTGCACTTCCAGCATCTGGATGGCGAGCAGGTGTATCAGTTGCGCAAGGTCATCGAAGTGGAACTGGCGCTATCGGTGCTCGGGCGCTTGAGCGAAGACGACTATCAGGCCCTGCAAGCCAATGTGGATTTTTGCAGCGCCCCCGAAGACAGCGAAGCCGGCCAGCGCGAACAGCGCCTGGCGGAACTGGAGTTCCACAACCTGCTGGCAAGGGCGTGCCCCAACCCGCTGCTGAGTTTTATGGCGCAGTTTCTCAACGACCTGCTGCGCGACCTGGTGGTGCTGAAGAAAGCCTACAAGCCCAAGCGCAAGCAGTTCGACGCGGCCAACCTCGACTATCACAAGCAACTGCTGATCGCCTTTCGTGCCGGGGATGAAAGCGCCGTGCGCAGTTTGATGCATGAGCATATGTGCGATGCCGAACACCATATGACTGCGCTGGAAGGCCAGGTCAGCCCGCACTTCCTTCTGGAGTTTGATCACCGTTAGGAACAAAACCCGATCCATGTGGGAGCTGGCTTGCCTGCGATGGCATCGACTCGGTCCCCCTGTAACACCGAGGCGCCCGCATCGCAGGCAAGCCAGCTCCCACATTTGACCGTGTCCATCTGTTGAACCGAGTTACCCAATAACAAGCCTGCCCACAGGCCCTTGCACCACCGTATCGCCCTTGCCGCTCCTGCCAATAACTAAACCAGGGAGTCACCCCATGCAGCGTCGTACGTTATTGAAAGCCAGCCTCACCGCAGCCGCCGCCCTCAGCTTGCCGCTGAGCGTGCGTTCGGCCTTCGCCGCCGAGCCCTTTACCTTTTACGGCCTCAAGTCCATGTCTGGCGCGTTTGCCAGCTATGGCAAATTTGCCGACATGGGTTCGCGCCTGGCCGTGCAACAGCATGCCGAGATCCTCGGCCGCCCGCTCACCTACAAGGTTATAGACACCGAAGGCAACGCCGGCAAAGCGGTGCGCAAGGTGCAGGAGGCAATCGCGCAGGACGGCGCAAGGTTCTTCCAGGGCTGCACACTGTCGTCTTCCGCCCTGGCGGTGGCCAAGGAAGTCGATAAAGTCGGCGGCGTTTTCATGACCCCGGTGGGTGCTGATGAAGTCACCGGCAAGGATTGCAACAAGGCGACCTTCCGCTGGTCAGTGCCCACCTACGGCGCGATCCGCGAAACCATGGTACCGCTGATCAAACTGCTGCCGGACGCCAAACGCTGGTACACCATCACGCCGCAATACGTGTTCGGCGAAGCCTTGCTCGAAGGCGCAAAGAACGTGCTGAAGGAGCACGGCCTGGAACACGTCGGCAACAGCTACCACTCGCTGCAGGAGCAGGAATTCTCCGGCTACCTGACCAACGCCATTTCCACCCGGCCCGACGTGCTGGTACTGCTCAACTTCGGCAGCCAGTCGTCCAACACCCTGCGCCAGGCGGTGAACTTCGGCATCAAGGAACGCATGAAGGTGCTGCTGGTATGGTCGGCCGGCCTTGATCAATTCCAGGAACTGGGCAGCGATGTGCTCGAAGGTGTGTACCTCGGCGCGCAGTACTGGCATCAGGTCGATACGCCACTCAACCGCGAACTGGTCAAGCTGACCCAGGCCAAATACGGCATCAACCCCACCTACCCGCTGGCCGCCGACTACATCAGCACCAAGGTCATGCTCGACACCGTCATCGCCACTGGCAGCTTCGACGGCGCAACCGTGGCCAAGGCCATGCAAGGCTTGAGCTATGAAGGCCCGACCGGCAAGGAGTCGATCCGCGCCGGCGACCATCAGGTGATCAAGGATTACTACTTGCTGGTCGGCAAGGCCAGCGGCGACATGACCGACAAGGACGACCTGGCCAAGGTGCTCAGCGCCGGCCAATCGTTCCCACCGGTCGAGGCGACGGGCTGCACGCTCGGCTGACTGCTTACTTTTTGTCGCGCAGGGCCGCGCAAGCGGCCGCCTGCAGAGGGTTCCTGCATGCTCAATTTGTACCTGTTCCAGATTCTCAACGGCCTTGGGCTGGGGATGATCTACTTCCTGATCGCGGTCGGGCTGACGATCATTTTCGGCCTGCTCAATTTCGTCAACTTCGCCCACGGCGCGTTTTTCCTGCTGGGCGCCTACATCTGCTACACCGCCGTGAGCCTCACCGGCAGCTTCTGGCTGGCGCTGCTCGTCGCGCCGCTGGTGGTGGCTGCGCTGGCCTGGGTGATCGAGCGTGTGCTGATCCAGCGGATCTACCACTTGCCGCACATGTTCCAGATTCTGGTAACCCTGGGGATCGCGCTGATTATCCAGGAAGCCAGCGTGATGATCTGGGGCCCGGTGGGCAAAAGTGTCGCCGTACCGGAGTTGCTGCGCGGCGTGCTGGTGGTGGGGGATTTTGTCTATCCCTACTACCGCCTGTTTCTCATCGTGTTTTCCGGGCTGATCGGCCTGGGTCTGTGGCTGCTGCTGGAACGCACGCGCTTCGGCGCCCTGGTGCGCGCCGGCAGTGAGAGCACTGAAACCGTGTCATTGCTGGGCACCAATATTTTCCGCCTGTTCTCCATGACCTTCGCCCTCGGCGTGGCCCTGGCCGGTGTCGCCGGGGTGTTGTTCGCGCCGTTGCGTGGTGCCCAGCCCTTTGTCGGCCCGGAGATTCTCGGGGTGGCGTTCGTGGTGGTGGTGATTGGCGGCATGGGCTCGTTCAGCGGTGCGCTGGTCGGCGGTTTGCTGGTAGGCGTAGTGCAAAGCCTGATGACCACACTCTGGCCCCAGGGTGCGAGCCTGATGATCTACGGCGCGATGGCCGTGGTGATTCTGGTCCGCCCCTACGGCCTGTTCGGGAGAGCCTGAAATGAGCGAGAAAAACCCCCTGCCGTTTGCCAAGACCCAATCCAAAGCGATGCTGCTATGGGTATTGGCGGTGCTGATCGGCCTGCCGCTGATACTGCCCTCGGCAACCCTGGCCACCGAGATCCTGATCTTTGCCATGGCCGCCCTGGCCTGCAACCTGTTGTTGGGCTACACCGGCTTGCTGTCATTCGGCCAAGGCATCTTCTTCGGGGCCGGCGCCTACTGCGCGGCGTTGCTGATGATCCACCTGCAACTGGGGTTGTTCACCGCACTGCTGGGTGCCGCCATCGCCGGCGGTTTCCTGGCATTGCTGGTGGGCGCCCTGGCGATTCGGCGCACCGGCATTTACTTCGTGATGCTCACGCTGGCGTTCAGCCAGATGGCCTATTTCGTCGCCTACACCCTGAGCGACTGGACCGGCGGCGACAACGGCCTGCTCAGCGTGCCGCGCCCGGAAATCCGTGTGGGTGAAACCGTGCTGTTGTCCTTGGCCGATGCCCGTGCCTTCTATGGATTTGTCGCGGTGCTGTTCCTGCTGATCTTTATCGGCGCTCGCCGGGTGATCGCTTCGCCGTTCGGCAGCACGCTGATGGCGATCCGTGAAAACGAGACACGTGCCTCGGCCATCGGCTACGACACGCGGCACTTCAAGATCCTGGTGTTCGTGCTGTCCGGGGCGGTCACCGGGATTGCCGGGGCGCTGTACGCCATGCTGCTGCACTTTGTGCCACTGTCCAATATTGACCTGGCGATGTCCGAGAACATTCTGATCATGACCATCGTCGGCGGCATTGGCTCGTTGTTCGGCTCATTGCTGGGCGCCGGCTCCATTGTGCTGCTGGGGGATTTCCTCTCCGACCTGTGGCCGCGCTGGCTGATGCTGCTGGGGGTGATCCTGATCCTGGTGGTGATCTTCATGCGTGGCGGTTTGTGGGGCGGCCTGGCGTCGCTGTTCGAGAAGGTGCGCGGTACGCGCAAAAGCGCGGTCGTCGCCAAGGAGCCAGGGCTATGAGCATCCTGCTGGAAACCCAACACCTGGAACTGGCCTATGGCGCGTTCCGTGCGGTCAATGGCGTCAACCTCAAGGTCGAGGCCGGCACTATCCACACCATTATCGGCCCCAATGGCGCTGGCAAGACCAGTCTGTTTCATTGCCTGACAGGCGAGCGCCAGGCCACTGCCGGAGCGATCCATTTCGACGGCAACAACCTGATGCGCAAACCCGCCCATGCCCGCGTCGGCCTGGGCATGGCGCGTTCGTTCCAGCTCACCAGCCTGTTCCAGAACCTCAGCGTGCGCGAAAACCTGCGCCTGGCCGCCCAGGGCCGCGATGGCGCCCGTGCCTTGAACTTCTGGCGCCGAGTGGACAGCAAGCGCGAACACCTGGAGATGGCCGACCAGGTCCTTGAGCGCCTGCAACTCACTGCCCGCGCCGACACCCTGGCCGGCGAGTTGTCCCACGGCCAGCAAAGGGTGCTGGAGGTGGGCATGTCGATCTGCTCCAAACCGAAACTGTTGATGCTCGACGAACCGACCTCGGGCATGGGCATCGATGATATCCCGATCATGACCCAATTGATCAGCGACCTGGGCCGCGACCACACGGTGCTGTTGATCGAACACAACATGAGCATTGTCATGTCCATCAGCCAACGCATCACGGTGATGAGCCACGGCCAGATCCTGGTGGAAGGCACGCCAGATTTCGTGCGTGCCGATGAACGTGTGCGCACTGCATACCTTGGGGAGGCCGCCTGATGCTGATCGTCGAGAATATCCATTCCTACTACGACAAGAGCCATGTGCTGGAGGGCGTGTCATTGACCGTCAACCCTGGCGAACTGGTGACCCTGCTGGGTCGCAATGGCGCCGGCAAGACCACCACCCTGCGCAGCATCCTCGGCATCATTTGCCCGCGTCAGGGCCAGATTCACTTCAATGGCCAGGCGCTGGTGGGGCAGAAAATCTTTGAAATTGCACGCCAGGGCTTGGCACTGGTGCCGGAGAACCGCGGGATTTTCCGCCTGCTCAGCGTCGAGGAAAACCTGCGCATCGCCGTACGCAAAAGCAGCCGTTGGCAACTGGACGATGTATACGCCATGTTCCCGCGCCTCAAGGAACGGCGCAAAAACGCCGGCCATGCGTTGTCCGGTGGCGAACAGCAAATGCTTGCCATCGCCCGCGCCCTGCTCAACGACCCCAAGCTGCTGATCCTCGACGAACCCACCGAGGGCTTGGCCCCGGTGATTGTCGACGAGCTGGTGAAGATCCTGCGCAAGGTCAAGGACGACGGCCTGCCGGTGCTGCTGGTGGAGCAGAACCTGATGGTCTGCGACAAACTCGCCGACCGCCATTACGTACTCGAACAGGGCCGCGTGGTGTACGAAGGCAGCGCTGCTGACTTCCGTGCCGACCCGTCGATCAAGAACCGTTATCTGGCCTTGAGTGCCTGACTGGAGATCTCTGATGAATAGTGTTGCGCAACCGCTCCAGAGCAACGCCCCGCTGATCAACCGTGACCGCCTGTGGCAATCGCTGATGGACCTGGCCCGACTCGGCGCCACGGCCAAGGGTGGCGTGTGTCGCCTGGCCCTCACCGATCTGGACCGCCAGGCCCGCGACCTGTTTGTGCAGTGGTGCGAAGCGGCTGGGTGCAGCGTCACTGTCGACGCCATCGGCAATATCTTTGCGCGTCGTGCCGGACGTAACCCCGCCCTGCCCCCGGTGATGACCGGCAGCCACATCGACACCCAACCCACCGGCGGCAAGTTCGACGGCTGCTACGGGGTGATGGCCGGGCTGGAAGTGATCCGTACCTTGAATGACTTGCAGATCCAGACCCAGGCGCCGATTGAAGTGGTGGTGTGGACCAACGAAGAAGGCTCGCGCTTCCCGCCGTGCATGATGGGTTCCGGGGTGTTTGCCGGGAAGTTCGACTTGCAGGACACCCTCGACAAATGCGACGACCAGGGCCTGTCAGTAGGTGCCGAATTACAGCGCATTGGCTATGCCGGTTCCCGTGCGGTTCTGGGCCATCCGGTCGGGGCCTACTTCGAAGCCCATATAGAGCAAGGCCCGGTACTGGAAGACCAGGCCACCACTATCGGCGTGGTCATGGGCTGCCTGGGCCAGAAATGGTTCGACCTGACCCTCACCGGCGTCGAAGCCCACGCCGGCCCCACACCGATGCACCTGCGCAAGGACGCCCTGGTCGGCGCCGCCGAGGTGGTCAGCGCGGTCAACCGTATCGCCCATCATCAACAGCCCCATGCCTGCGGCACCGTTGGTTGCCTGAGCCTGCACCCGGGTTCGCGCAATGTGATTCCCGGCCAGGTGCAGATGACCATCGACTTGCGTCACCTGCATGGGGACAAACTGCAAGC
Source organism: Pseudomonas sp. B329 (assembly GCF_023127835.1). NCBI lineage: Bacteria > Pseudomonadati > Pseudomonadota > Gammaproteobacteria > Pseudomonadales > Pseudomonadaceae > Pseudomonas > Pseudomonas sp. B329. Next base: position 83,041 of record NZ_SPKP01000010.1, read on the forward strand.
CATGGTCGATGAAGTACGCGCAGTGATCGAAACCACGGCCGCCCGACACGGCTTGACCTTTGAACTGACGCCCACCGCCGACTTCCCGCCGCTGGACTTCCACCCGGACTGCGTCAATGCCGTGCGCGATGGCGCGAGAGCCTTGGGCTTGAGCCATATGGACATCGTCAGCGGCGCCGGGCATGACGCGATTTTCGTCGCCGAACTGGGCCCGGCCGGGATGATCTTTGTGCCATGCGAAGGCGGCATCAGCCATAACGAAATCGAAAACGCCGCGCCGGATGATCTGGCGGCTGGCTGCGCGGTGTTGCTGCGGGCCATGGTCAATGCGGCGCAGGGAGTTCAAGCATGAGTGAGATCGGCCAACTGACGGCGGTGCAACTGCTCAAGCATTATCGCGACAAGAGCTTGTCACCGGTAGAGGTCACCGAAGATGCGTTACTGCGCATCGAACGCTACAACCCGGTGGTGAACGCCTACTGCCATGTCGATCCTGAGGGTGCATTGAACGCGGCGCGGGCCTCGGAACAACGTTGGTTAAAAAGTGCCCCTTGCGGCGCCCTGGATGGCGTACCAGCGTCGATAAAAGACCTCACGCTGACCCTCGGCATGCCCACGCGCAAGGGCTCGCGCACCTCATCCGCCGAGGGGCCTTGGAATGTGGACGCGCCCTTCTCGCACTTCATGCGCAAGGCTGGCGCGGTGCTGCTGGGCAAGACCACCACCCCCGAGTTCGGCTGGAAAGGCGTCACCGACAACCCACTGTACGGCATCACCCGCAACCCATGGGATACCCGCACCACGGCGGGCGGTTCGTCCGGCGGCGCCGGGGCGGCGGCGGCGTTGAACCTCGGCGTGTTGCACCAGGGCAGCGATGCGGGCGGTTCGATTCGCATCCCGTGTGCGTTCACCGGCACGTTCGGGATCAAGCCGACCTTCGGTTATGTGCCGCAGTGGCCGGCCAGCTCCATGACCATCCTGTCGCACCTGGGGCCCATGACCCGCACGGTGGAAGACAGCGTGCTGATGCTACAGACCGTGGCACAAATGGATGTGCGCGATGGCCTGATCGGGGCGCCAAGGACCACGCCCTGGCTCACCCCAGGGGCGGATCTGAAGGGCTTGCGCGTGGCTTATAGCCCGACATTCGGCTATGTGGATGTCGACCCGCAAGTCGCCAAGGTCGTCGCCCAGGCCGTGGAAGACCTGGTGCAATTGGGCGCTCATGTAGAGCAGATCGACCCGGGTTTCAGCGACCCGCTTGAGGTGTTCAGCACCCTGTGGGCCGCCGGCGCTGCACGCCTGACCGGCTCCATGAGCGACGCGCAAAAGCAACTGCTGGACCCGGGGCTGCTGCGTATTGCGCAACGGGGCGAGCGTCTGAGCCTGGACGACTTCAACGCCGCCCTGGAAGCGCGCGCCGCACTGGTCGCGCGCATGGCGGCGTTCCATGAGCACTACGACGTGCTGGTATCGCCGATGATGCCGATTACCGCGTTCGAAGCCGGGCACAACGTACCGCCCGGCTCGGGGATGAACGAGTGGATGGAATGGACGCCGTTCAGCTACCCCTTCAACCTCACCCAGCAACCGGCTGCGTCGGTGCCGTGCGGGTTGGCCGCCAATGGTTTGCCGGTGGGGTTGCATGTGGTGGCTGCTCGGTTTGCCGATGAGCAGGTGTTGAGGGTGTGTCATGCCTATGCAAAAGCCTTCCCTACCGAGCATTTGCAAGCACCTGAAACCCTGAGCTGAGATTCAATCGAAACTGTGGGAGGCATGCCCCCTCCCACAGTTTTTACCGCATTCCACTACAATGCCCTCCATTCTTCTTCCGGGGGGCTTCATGGACATCGAACTGGCACGCACCTTCCTCGAAATCACCCGCTGCGGCAGCCTCGCCGCAGCGGCGGAGAAACTGCACGTCACCCAGACCGCCATCACCGCCCGGGTCAAGAACCTGGAGAGCCAGTTGGGCAGCACGCTGTTTATCCGCAACCGTGCCGGTGCACGCCTGACCGCCGATGGCGAGGCCTTTGTGGTGTACGCCAACCAGCTGCTGCAAACCTGGGAAGCGGCGCGCCGTGACCTGCCGTTACCCGATGGCTATCGCAATGTGCTGCATATCGGCGGTGAGGTCAGCCTGTGCAACCCGCTGATGCTCGGTTGGGCCAAGGCGCTGCGCGAGCATATTCCCGGACATGCACTGCGTACCGAAATTCGCGAGGGCGAGTACCTGTTGCGTCAACTGGAGTTGGGCGTGCTCGATGCCGCGCTGGTGTTTCAGCCGCAGTACTGGCCAGGTTTGCAGGTAGAGCAAGTGCTGGAAGAAAAACTGATCCTGGTGCAATTGGCGAGCAAACCCGAGCCCTATGTGTATATCGACTGGGGCCAGGGTTTCCGCCAGCAGCATGACGCCGCCCTGCCCGACCGCGCACGTGCCGCCGTGAGTTTCAACCTGGGCCCATTGGCGCTGCAGTACATCCTGGAAAACGGCGGCGCCGGGTATTTCCGCACGCGGGTGGTGCAAAGCTATCTGGACAGTGGCGTGATGCAGCGCGTGCCCAAGGCGCCGGAGTTCAGTTTCCCGACTTACCTGGTGTATTCGCGGGCGCGGGATTCGGCGGTGTTGCAGCAGGCGCTGGCGTTGCTGCGCGAGGTGGTCAAGGCTGAAGGTGACTGGTCGCAACGCTGGGACCCGCTGATTTGAATCACACTGGGCCTGCACACATGCTAGCCTGCTGATGTGTCCTCTCGCAGCCTTACCGATGAACAAGAAAAAGTCCGTCACCATCAGCGACATTGCCAAACGGGTCGGCATGACCACCATCACCGTGTCCCGGGCGCTGAGCAAACCTGACCTGGTAAAACCCGCCACCCTGGCGCGCATCCTCGAAGTGGCACGCGAACTCGACTACGTGCCCAACGCCTTCGCGCGCGGGCTCAAGCGCAGTGAAAGCCTGATCATCGGCGTGATCACCGCCTCGGTGGACAACCCGTTCTACAGCGAAATGATCAAGGCCATTTCCCGCGAGGCGAAACAACACGGGTACACCATCATGCTGGTGGACACCGACGAACTGGAAGAACTGGAAAGCAAGGCGGTCGATACGCTGCTGGGTTACCGCGTGGCGGGGATCATCCTGTCGCCGGTCTCCGATGAGCCGAACTACCAGCCCGACTACCTGGAACGCCTGGGTAACGGCAAGACCCCTGTGGTGCTGCTGGATCGCACGATCCACGACAGCCCGTTCAGCCGCGTGGTGCTCGACAACTACCACAGCGGCATCCAGGCCGCGCACTACTTGTTGCGCCAGACGCCGCACCTCAAGCGCCTGCTGGTGCTGACTGGCCCCGAGCACTCGCGCATCACCGTGGAGCGCCTCAAAGGCTTGCGCGAAGTGCTGGCCGAGCATCCCCAGGTGCACGTTGAAGTGCAGGCGGGCGACTACACGCTGATGCCATCCTACCTGCACACCCTGGACTACCTCGCCGAACATTCGGCGCCGGACGCGATCATGGGTTTTAACCAGTTGATCACCCTCGGCGCCCTGCGCGCACTGCGCATGCACAACATCCCCCATGACAGCCTGACCATCTGCGGCATCGACCGCCTGCCCTTCGCCGATATCTTTGGCGTGCCGATCGCCTGCGTGGCCCACGACGCGTCACTGGCTGGCAGCAGCGCGGTACGTTTGCTGCTCGATCGCCTGGAAGATCCGTACAAGCCGCGGGACAAGGTGGTCATCGCCGGCCAGTTGGAGAACGGCTAGCGGCTGGTGTAACCGCCGTCGATGGGCAGGCTGACGCCGCTGATCATGCTGGCGGCATCGCTGAGCAGGAACAGCACCGGCAACGCCACTTCCGAGGGTTGCGCAAAACGCCCCAGGGGAATTGCCGCCAATGCCGGATCGCGCTTAGCCGGCTCGGACCAGGCCATGGTTGCCATCGGCGTAAGCGTCACCGTGGGGTTGACGCTGTTTACCCGAATACCAAAGCGGCCCCATTCGGCGCATTGCACGCGGGTGATCGCATCCAGGGCGGCCTTGGAGGCGCAGTAACCGAGATGGTCGTCCAGCGCCACCAACGACGCCTGGCTGGAGACGTTGACGATACTGCCGGGAATGTTTGCCGCGATCATCTTGGCCGCGACACGGCTGGCCACCAGGGCGGCGGCACGGGCGTTAACGTTCATTACCTGGTCGAAAGCCTCGGCGCTGATCGCGGCGGCGGGCTCCAGGCGCGAGATGCCGGCGCAGTTGACCAGGCCGTGCAGGGGCGGCAGGTCTTGCAGCGCTTTATTGAGGGCTGCGCTGTCGGCAATGTCCACACAGAGGGAGTAGCAGCCCAGTTCGGCCAAGGCTTGGGCGTCGCGACCAAGGGCAAAGACTTCGGCGCCGCTGTTGATCAGCTGCCGGGCGATTTCGCGACCGATACCACTGCTGGCGCCAGTGACGAGGATGCGCTGGTGGGTGAAGTTGAAGACTGCGTTCATAGATAAAATCTCAAGAACAATGAAGATCCACTGTGGGAGGGGGCTTGCTCCCGATGGCGGTGTGTCAGCTACAGATAAGCTGACTGATACACCGCCATCGGGAGCAAGCCCCCTCCCCCATTTTTAACCGTGTTGAGTCAGGTAGCTTGCAGGTTGTGCATGATCGGTTTCAGGGCCGGATACAGCTTCAGGTACTCGGTAAACGCCCGGTCATAGGCCATGACATTCTCGCGCTTGGGCTGCGCCCGTTGCTCCAGTTGCACCCAGCCTGTGTCCATCGCCTCATCACTGACCAACCCCACCGAATGCGCCGCCAGCAACGCCGCGCCCAAAGCCGCTTCAACCTCCTGGACAATGGTGTACACCGGGTAGCGGGTGACATCGGCAATGATCTGCATCCACAAATCCGAATGGCTGGCCCCACCCACCACGATCAAACGCGGGTCAAGGGAATGCGCGCCCTGGGTGCCCGCTTCGATATTGTGGCGCAGGGCAAAACTCACACCCTCCAGCACCGCGCGGTACAGGTGAATGCGGCTGTGATACAGGTTCAGCCCGACAAAACTGCCGCTGGCGCGGTCGTCCCATACCGGGCTGCGCTCGCCCATCAGGTACGGCAGGAACACCACACCTTCACTGCCCGCCGGGATCTTCCTGGCACTCTGCTCCAGCAGCACCAGGCTGTCTTGCCCGGTTGCCTGGGCCTGCTGCTCTTCGGCCTGGCAGAACTGCTCGCGAAACCAACTGACCGACGCTCCGGCGGTGATCGCACCGCCGAAGATGTACAGGTCGCGGTGGCCGTTATAGACATGCGGCATGCTCACCAGGCCGTGGTGCGCATCCACTTGCTGGTTGAGGTAACCCCAGCACATGCTGGTGCCGATCATCGCCACATGATTACCCGGCTGGGTGACGCCTGCGGCCAGAGTGGCCATGGCCGCGTCCACGCCACCGGCCAGGATGGGCGTGCCCGCCTGCAAGCCCAGGCGAGTGGCCCAGTCTGCGAGCAAACCACCCACCACCTCACCGGAATACACCAAGCGCTCGGGCATCATCGACCGCGCGATACCCAGCGCATCCAGCATCTCGCCTGACCAGTTGCGCGCCGCCACATCGTAGACACCGCCGATATTGCCGGCGCTGCTGTGGTCCACCGCCAACTCACCGGTCAGGCACCAGTTGATGTAGCTGTTGGGCGGCAGCAAGTAGCGAGTGTTCGCCCACACTTGCGGTTGATGCTGCTTGAGCCAGAGCATTTTGGTGAAACCGTAGTAGCTGTCCACCGAGTTACCGGTGACCGCGAACAGCCGCTCCAGATCCACATGCTCACGCACCCACTCGACCTGCTCGCCAGCGCGGCGGTCCATCCAGATCAGGCACGGGTGCAACGGTGTCATCTGCGCATCCACGGCAATCCCCGAGCCGCCGTACAGGCTGCTGATGCACAGCGCCTTGACCTGCCCCGCCGGCACGCCAGCCTTGGCCATGCACTGGGCAACGCAGGCTTGCACAGCGTCCAGCCACACCTGCGGCCATTGCTCGGCCCAGCGCACTTTGGGGGTATCCACGCGATAGCCCTGGCTGTGCTGGGCAATGATCGTGCCTTGGGCATCCACCAGCAGCGCCTTGGTGCTCTGGGTGCCGATGTCGACACCCATGACGTAGTTCATGTTGTTACTCATGGGCGGGCAGCACCGGTTTCAACAGCACCTTGATCGACTTGGTCGAGTTCGCCAGTTCGAACGCTTCGGCCCAGTCGTCCAGCGGGAAATCGTGGGTGACGATGCCTTTGGACGTGACCAGGCCACGCTCGAACAGGTCGATGGCAATCGGGTAGCAATACGGCCCCAGGTGCGCGCCGCGTACGTCGAGTTCCTTGCGGTCGCCGATGATCGACCAGTCCACGCTGGTCTCGGCGCCAAACACGCTGAACTCCACAAACCGCCCAAGCTTGCGGATCAGGTCCAGGCCCTGGGTGACGCCGGCCGGTACCCCCGTGGTCTCGATGTAGACATCGCAACCATAGTTGTCGGTGAGGCCATTGATGATCTCGCGGGCGTTGTCACGGGCGGGATTGATCACCACATCGGCGCCGAATTGCTTGGCCAGTTCCAGGCGCGCGTCGACCATGTCAATCACCACCAGTTTTTTCGGGGTCTTCAGCGCCGCCACCTGGACCATGCACAGACCGAGGGTGCCCGCGCCGGCAATCACCACCACGTCATCGAGCTGGATGTCGCCGCGGTTCACGGTGTGGATCGAGCAGGCCATGGGCTCCACCAGGGCCGAGTCTTCCAGGGACACCGCCTCAGGGATCTTGTGCACGATGGCAGTCTTGGGAATACGCATGTACTGGGCCATGCCGCCTTCGGCCACTTCACGCTGGAAGCCGAAAATATTGTGCACTTCGCACATCCAGTATTTGCCCGATTTGCAGAAACGGCACTTGCCGCACGGCACGATCTGTTCGGCGATGACCTTGTCACCGACCTTGACCTCGAAGTGTTCCTCGGCGCCCTCGCCCGCCTCCACCACGTAGCCGAAAAATTCATGCCCCGGCACCACCGGCGCCTTGACCCAGGGGTTGTCACCGCCCCAGAACATCGCAGCGCCGGAGTGGCACTTGCAGTCACTGGCGCAGATACCGCAGGCAGCGATGCGAATCACTAACTCATTGGCGCGGGCCTGGGGTTTGCCGATGCGTTCCAGGCGGTAGTCTTTCGGGCCGTGGCAGACGACGGCTTGCATGTGGGTGTGCTTGTCCATGGTGTTCGATCCTGTGTAGTGAGGTATTTATCGATGGCGCTGACGGCTGATAAAGATCGCCAGCAAAATGATCCCGCCCTTGATCACACTTTGGACGTAGGGCGACACGCCAAGCATGTTCAAGCCGTTGTTCAACACGCCCAGCAGCATGGCGCCAAGCAAGGTGCCGACGATCACCCCGCGCCCGCCGGCGATCGATGCACCGCCGAGTACCACGGCGGCAATCGCATCAAGCTCGAACGACACACCGGCATTGGGCTGGCCGCTCATCAGCCGCGAGGTGAGCACCAGCCCGGCTATCGCCGCGGTCAGGCCACTGATGCCGTACACCAGCAGCTTGAAGCGCGCCGCACGCACCCCGGACAAACGCACCGCTTCTTCATTGCCGCCGATGGCGTAGATGTAGCGGCCTATACGCGTGTGTTGCAGCAGCACATAGGCGGCCAGGTAAGTGAGCAACATGATCAGGATCGGCACCTGCATACCGAACACGCTGCCGCGCCCGAAAAAGGCGAACCACTCCGGCAGCCCGGAAATCGGGTAGCCGTCGGTGTACATCAGCCCGAATCCACGGGCGATGCCCATGGTCGCCAGCGTGACGATGATCGGTGGCATGTGCAGGTAAGCCACGAACAGCCCGTTGCCGATGCCGAACGCCACGCCTACCAGCAACCCGGCGCCAATCGCCAGGCCGGGCGGCACGCCGGCCACCATCAAACCGGCCGTGAGCGTGCCGGATAACGCCATCACCGGCCCCACCGACAAATCGATGCCACCGGTAAGAATCACGCAGGTCATGCCCACCGCGATGATCGCGTTGATCGATACCTGGCGAGCGATATTGGAAAGGTTGCTGGCGGTGAGGAAGGTGTCACTGGCGAGGATCATCACCAGGGTCACCACCACCAGCCCGACAAAGGGATAAAACGCCGGCGAACGCAGCAGCCGCGCCAGGTTCAGGCGCAACCGGCCGGTGCCGGCGGTGTTAATGGACGTATTCACTTGAGCCCCCTGTTGCATGGCGCATGACCTCTTGAGGATTGACGGCGGACGCTTCCAGGACCTTGACGATCGCGCCCTTGTGGAACACGGCGACGCGGTCGCACATGCCGATGACTTCGGGCAATTCGGAGGAAATCATAATGATTGCGTAGCCTTGTTCGGTGAGGCTGCGCATCAGCGCGTAGATCTGCGCCTTGGCGCCGACGTCGATGCCGCGGGTGGGCTCGTCGAACACCAGCACCTCGCAGTGGTGGTTGATCCAGCGCGCGATCACGACTTTTTGCTGATTGCCGCCGCTGAGGTTAAGCACGCGACTTTCGCCGCTGGGCGCCTTGATCGACAGCTGGCGCATCAGCGCTTCGACGCTGGCGCACTCCTTGGCCTTGTCGATCAAACCCGAGGCGTTCTGATATTTGGGCAGGTTGTTCAGGGAGATGTTTTCGCGAATGCTGAAATCGGTGATCAGCCCTTCGCTCTTGCGACTTTCCGGCAGCAGGCCGATGCCGTGCGCCAAGGCTTGGGCTGGGTCGTCAAGGCTGATTTTTTCGCCGCGCAGCCACACCTCTTTGCTCACCGACGGCAGCGCCCCCATCATGCCCAGGGCCAATTCGGTACGGCCCGACCCCACCAGCCCGGCAAAGCCCAGGATTTCGCCCTTGTGCAGTTGGAAGCTGTTGTGTGGGCCATTGCGCACCAGCTGGATGTCTTTGACCTCCAGCAACAGCGGGCCGCGCTCGCAAGTGGGCTTGGGCGGGAAACTGCACTCCAGGCGGCGCCCCACCATCATCTCCACCAGGCGGTCGATATCGCTGTCGGCCACGTCGGTAACGCCCACATTGCCGCCGTCGCGCAGCACGCTGATGCGATCACACACCTGGAAAATCTCTTCCAGATGGTGCGAGATAAAAATCACCGCCACGCCCTGGCGCTTGAGTTCGCGCATGATCTCGAACAGCAGCTCGGCTTCGCTGGGCGTCAGCGTCGCGGTGGGTTCATCGAGTACCAGCAGGCGTGCGTCCAGGGCCAGGGCCTTGGCGATCTCGACGAACTGTTGCTCGGCCACGCTCAGGTGCTTGACCGCGCAATACAGGTCGATACTCACCCCGAGACGCTGGAACAACGCCTGCGCCGCCTCGACCATTTCGCGCTTGCGCAACAGGCCGAAACGGTTGCTCAACTCATGGCCGAGGAAGATGTTTTCTACGGCTGTGAGGTAGGGAATCAGGCTGAATTCCTGGAACACGATGCCGATACCGGCGGCAATCGCGTCACGGTAAGTCGCAAATTGCCGGGCCTGGCCGTCGATGAGGATCTGCCCTTCGTCCTGATGCTCGACGCCGCCGAGGATCTTCATCAGGGTGGATTTGCCCGCGCCATTTTCCCCCAGCAAGGCATGGATTTCGCCACGCTCCACTTGCAGGTTGATGGACTTGAGGGCCTGGACCCCCGGGTAACACTTACAGATGTTTTCCAGCTTCAGAAGACTGCTCATACCGCCGACCTCGCGCTCAGAAGGAAGACCTGGGCCCCACGGTTTGCGTGGGGCCTGGGGGTTTACCAGCTGAAGTCCCTGGCCTTGGCCTGGTCGATCAAGGTGATGTCCACCGGCACGCTGGCCGGGACTTGAGAGCCCCACTTTTTGGCCAGGGCAATGCCCAGGGCGAGGCGGATCTGGTCGCGGGGGTACTGGGCCGAGGTGGCGATGAAATGGCTGCCGGATTTCTGGATCGCCTTGATCGCTTCCGGCGCACCGTCGACGCTCACCAGTTTCACGTCCATGCCGCTGGCTTCGATGGCCGAGAGCGCACCGAGGGAGCCGTTGTCATTCACGCTGAAAATACCCTTGAGGGTCGGCTGGGCCTGCAGCATGTTTTCGGTCACGGTCAGCGCCTGGTCACGCTCCTGCTTGCCGTTCTGGATGCTGACGATCTTGACGTCCGGGTGCTTGGCCACCGCCTCTTTGCAACCGCGCACACGTTCGAGAATCGGCACCACGGCGATGCCGTCGAGGATGGCGATATTGCCTTTGCCACCGATGGTCTTCACCAGGTATTCACACGCCTGGAAGCCCGCGTCGAAGTTCTTCGAGCCCACAAACGAGTCCAGCGGGCCGTCCGCCTGGGCATCCACCGCCACCACCACGACGCCTGCGGCGTGGGCCGACTTGACGGCGGACTGCACGCCGACCGAATCGGTAGGGTTGATCAGCAGGATATCGATGCCTTTTTGCAGCATGTCTTCGACGTCACTGACCTGCTTGGACACGTCGTGGCGGGCGTCGGTGATGATCAGCTTCGCACCGATGGTCGCGCCGGCTTCTTCCAGAGCGTTTTTCATGGTGACGAAATAGGGGTTGTTGATTTCCTGGAAGGAGGCGCCGATACGAATGGGCGCGGGCGGTGTGGCGGCAAAGGCTTGAGTACCGAAGGTGATGCCGACAGCCAGTAAACACAGGGTTTTTGGGAGCATTTTCATGGCGTGAGTCTCTGTTTTGTTTTTATTGTTAGAGCAAATGTTATCGTTAACATTTTGCCAGAAGCTAACAATTAAACAGAGGTGACGCAAGCCCCCGTTGGTCGCTTGAAGCGTGGCAGTGGATTTGGTCAGGCAGGGGCAAGCTTGATTTTGTAACGGCCTCGGCACCCACCCGTCTGGATGGGTCGTGCTCGGTGAACATGTGGGAGGGGCAAGTCGAATCGTTGCACCGGCCCTTCCACATTTGATCTCCCGATGGCTTGGATCAACGTTGTTTCATGCGGTCGATAACGACGGCCAAAAGCAGGATCGAGCCGCGAATCACGTACTGGTAAAACGTGTCGATGTTCTTCAGGTTCATCGCGTTCTCGATGATCGCCAGGATCAATACCCCGGCGATCACGTGGCGGATCATGCCGATGCCGCCGCTCAGCGATACTCCGCCCAGCACGCATGCCGAGATCACCGTCAGCTCGAAGCCTTGGCCGATCATCGGCTGGCCCGAGGTCATGCGTGACGCCAGGATCACTCCAGCCAGGGCGCCGATCAGGCCGTGCACGGCGAAGATCAATATCTTGGTGCGATCAACGTTCACCCCCGCCAACAACGCAGCTTCCGGGTTGCCGCCGATGGCCATGGTGTTGCGCCCGTAAGTGGTGTAGTTGAGCAGCCAACCAAAAAACAGAAAGCACACGATGGTGATCAGGATCGGCACCGGCACACCGAACAACTGGCCGTTGCCGAACACAAAGAACTGTTCCTGCGACACACCCACCGCTTTGCCGTCGGCGAAGATGTACGCCAGGCCGCGCACGATCTGCATGGTCGCCAGGGTGGTGATCAAGGCATTGACGCGCAGCTTGGCGATCACGATGCCGTTGATCAGCCCCACCATCAGGCCCATCAACAATGCAGCGCCGATGCCCAGCATCACGCTGTCGGTATCGCGCATCACAATCGCCGCCACCACACCGGCACAAGCGATCACCGAGCCCACCGACAAGTCGAAGTGCCCCGACGCCAGGCAGAACAGCATGGTGCACGCAGCAATGCCCACCGTGGATATCGCCAAGCCCAGCCCGCGCATATTCAGTGGCGAGAGGAAGTTATCGATCAGCAGCGCGCACAGCACGAAGATGCCCACCGCCGCCAACAGCATCGCCCAGTTGTCGAGCAATGCGCGCATATCGAGGGGTTTGCGTGCCGAAGGCAGCGCGTTGTTTTGAATGGTCATGGTCTTCTCTCAGTTCGCCAGGCCGCGCGGCAAGGCCAGCTGCAGCAGGTTGGATTCAGTCGCGTGCTCGCGCAGTTGTTCGCCGCGCATGGCGCCTTCGCACAGCACCAGGATGCGGTCGGAAATGCCCATCACCTCCATCAGGTCGCTGGACACC
>NZ_SPKP01000011.1:0-115524 GCF_023127835.1 Pseudomonas sp. B329
CCCGCTTTAAGGCGACAACGCGGCGGGGAAACTAATTGAGAACGCCCCCTAGAGCACTCGATCTACGATTTAACCTGTAGATCGATGCTTTCGCGCTGGAGTCATGGCGCATATTCACGGATGATATGGCCTTTCCAGCGCCGGCGTGGCCGAGCGTGTTCAGGTTATTTTTAGTATTACATTGTGGTTCGCCTTGTGGCAGCCACTTGGATGGGATGATGACTGCTCCACGCCTTCCTCTATTTTTGATGCTCGCTGGCCTTTTGGGGCTGGCGGGTTGCAGCACGCACCAACCGGTGTCGCTGTACCAGTTGGACAGCGGTAGCCCGGCTCAGCCAGCCCAAACGGCTGGCATGGCGGTATTGCTCGGTCCGGTAGTCGTTGCCGATTACCTGCAACGCGAAACCCTGCTGCAACGTCAGAACGACGGCAGCCTGCAAGGTTCCACTGATGGTCGTTGGGCGGGCAGCTTGTCGTCCGATATCAATCAACTGATGTTGCGTCAGGTTGCAGGGCAGTTGGATAGCCAGCGTGTGGTCCTGGCACCAGGGCCATCGGGATTCACTCCGGATGTGCAGGTGCTGCTGACGATTACGCGGCTCGACTCCGGCAAATCGCAACCGGCGATTCTGGATGCACAGTGGCGCCTGATCGACCGTCGCGGACAAGTACGGGATAACCGCATCGTGCACCTGCAGGAAGAACATACCGGCACCACCGCTTCTCAGGTCCAGGCCCAGGGTGTGCTGTTGCAGCACTTGGCGCAGCAGTTGTCGGTGGCGCTCAAGCCATTGGCGAACCAGCCGCCGATTGCCGAGGTGCAGCCGCGTAAACAGGCCCCAGCCCAGGCCAAACCGGCAGCCCCGGAAAAGCCGAAGATGCCGATGGCTACGCCGATTCGTACCGATCTGGAAGTGTTCAGGTTCTGATCTGAATCGCAGCCAAACAAAAGGCCCGCTGAATAAGCGGGCCTTTTTGTTTGTGCAGGATTTGAGTCATGTTGAAGATCAACTGTGGGAGCGGGACCCACTCCACAGTAGGTATTTCAGGGCTTGCGGGTCTCATGCATCCGCGCCAGCTGGCGCTCGAGCATCGACGGGTACGGCTCCATCAACCGCTCTACGCAACTGGCCCCTTCAGGGCTGGCAATCGGACGGATACGTGCGCGTTGGCGGATCAGCGTGTCTTCACTGATCTTGCGTTCCACCAGCAGCAGGTTGCGGCTGTGTTGGGACAGGGCCAGGGCATCCTGGGCGATTTCGGTGAGCAGCAGGTCGATCTGGCTCATGCCGAACAGGTCATCACCCACGGTCAAGCCAAGCTGCAATTGCAGGGTAATGCCGCTGTCGGCCACTTCGATCTGCAGGGCATGGCCCAGCGCGCGCAGCAATTCGCCGCAGCAAATTGCATTGGTCAGGTAGTCTTCGCCGCTGTCTTCGCTGTGGAACAGCATCAGGGTGCTGCCATCGTTCAACGTGTGCAGCTCGCTCTGGTACAGCGAGGCGGCCTGGTCGAGACAGTCGCGGTAGCGTTCGAGCAGTTCGGTCAGCCGGGCACGAGGCAGGCGGCGCAGCTGCTCCTGGGAGCCCAGTTGCACGGCGAGTACTGCACTGTGCTGCGGCTCGGTGTTCCTGACCACCGCAACGGGTTTTGTCGCAGCGGCCGGGGCCACGGCCGAGGTATCGCGCAGGTCGGCGAAGGGGTCTTCCTCGTCGAGTTCGTCTTCCTCGGCCTTGACCACATGGCGCGGTGCAGGCTTGAGGCCGGCCACCGGAGCGCTTTCGTCAAAGCCTGGGTCGCGCAGGTCACGTACTTCAAACTCAGGCTCATCGCTGTAGTCGTCGGTATCGTCGTATTCGGGTTCCGGTTCGACTTCAGGCGCTTTCGGCTCCGGAGCGAAGCTGGTATGGAGCTGGCGCGCGAGGTCGCCGATTTCATCCTGGCGATCAGTGGCCGGGGTGTGTTCGTCGATATCCCGCAGCCAGATACGCAGTTGCATCAGCGGTGTGGAGATATGCCTCCCCAGGCGCAGGCTCAAGGCCAGGGCCAGGGCCAGCAGGATCGCGCTCAAGATACCCATGCTTTGCAGGCTGATGGTCATCGGCTGCTGGAACTGCTGCATGTCGAGGCTGATACGCAGTTGGCCGGCTTTCACATCCTGAAAGGTGATATTGCTCTGGTAGAGGCCCTCGGCTTCACCCAGCAAGCCGTTCTTCGGGCGCTGCCCGGCTTCGGCCATGATCCGGTTGTCCACGCTATAAATGGCGGCGTGAGCTACCAGCGGGTTCTTGGTCAGGTTGTTGAGCAGCACGTTGAGGCTGAGGATGTCGTTGGACACCAGCAACTCAGTCGCCGAGGTGGCCGTCTGGGTCGTCAGGCTCGCACCCAGGGCGTCGGCTTGCTCATGCATGGCCTGCTTGAACTGCAAACCCATCACGCAGGCGTAGATTACCAGGGCCAAGGCGACCAGGATCACGTTATGGCTGGCGATGCGTAATGCGATCGGTACACGGCGGTGGCGCAGTGCCCGGAAGATCAGCAGGAAGAAGTTATCGGTTTTTACTGGCGTGGGCCGGTTCACTTGCGCTCGGCTCTTGGTCCGTGAAGTTGACGCGCAGTATAGCGACAGGCCCATGACCGGCAAAGCACTGGCTGTGCCCGATGGTCACTGAAAGTGGGTAGAATGCGGTTTTTTTCCAGCCTGGGGGTGCGCTTTGCGCGAAATTGTCCTGATCAACATCACGGGTGAAGACCGACCGGGTCTCACCGCGGCCATTACCGGCGTCCTGGCCCAGGGTGGTGTGAACATCCTCGACATCGGTCAGGCGGTGATCCACGACACCCTGTCGTTCGGCATTCTGGTGGAGATCCCCAGCACCGAACAGGCTTCGTCGGTACTCAAGGACATCCTGTTTACGGCCTATAAGCTGGATCAACAGGTGCGTTTCACCCCCGTGTCCGAAGCTGATTACCAGCACTGGGTGGAAGGCCAGGGCAAAAAACGCCATATCGTCACGTTGCTTACTCGCAAGGTAACGGCTGAACAATTGCAGCGTGTCAGCTCGATCACGGCCCACTACGGGTTGAATATCGACCATATCGACCGTCTGTCGGGTCGTATGCCCTTGGACACACCGGCCGACAAAGGCAAGGGCTGCATCGAGTTTTCTGTACGCGGTGAACCGGCTGACGCGCAAGCGCTGCGGGCCGAATTCCTGAGCGTGGCCCAGGAGTTGAATGTCGATATCGCCTTCCAGGAAGATTCGCTGTTCCGTCGCAACCGTCGTTTGGCGGTGTTCGACATGGACTCCACCCTGATCGAAGCCGAAGTCATCGACGAACTGGCCAAGGCAGCGGGAGTCGGCGAGCAAGTCAGCGAGATTACCGAGCGGGCGATGGCCGGTGAGCTGGATTTCCGTGCCAGTTTCAAGGAGCGCCTGGCGTTGCTCAAGGGCCTGGACGTGAGCGTGCTGGACTCCATCGGCGCATCGCTGCGCCTGACGGAAGGCGCCGAAACCCTGTTCGCCGAACTCAAGCGCCTGGGCTACAAGACCGCCATTCTGTCCGGCGGCTTCACCTACTTCGCCAAGCAGTTGCAGGCGAAGTTGGGCATTGACTATGTATTTGCCAACGAGCTGGAAGTAGTGGATGGCAAGGTGACCGGCGTGGCGGTCGAGCCGATTGTCGATGCGCAGCGCAAGGCCGACCTGCTCAAGGAATTGGCGCACAAGGAAGGCTTGCGCCTGGAGCAGACCATTGCGGTCGGCGACGGCGCCAATGACTTGCCGATGCTGGCGATTGCAGGATTGGGTGTGGCGTTTCGCGCCAAGCCGTTGGTCAAGCAGTCGGCCAAACAGGCGATTTCAACGCTGGGGCTCGATGGCGTGTTGTATCTGCTGGGCTTGCGCGACCGCGACGGTCAGTTATAAGCCGATCTCACTGTAGAAATACAGTCAAAAATGTGGGAGCCGGGCTTGCCCGCGATAGCGGCAGTTCAGTCAATGATGTGTTGACTGACACTCCGCTATCGCGGGCAAGCCCGGCTCCCACATAGGATGCCACCAGCAATATCAGGCTTTCGGCAATGCGATACCCTGGCCCATCTGCACTGGCGTACCCGCTGCCAGTTCTTCAGCCCACTTCACCTGATCCGGCCCGAACAGCACGATGGCGGTCGAGCCCAGCTTGAAACGGCCCAGCTCCGCACCTTTTTCCAAATGAATCGGCGCACGTGCGGCTTCGTCGTAGCGGAAGGTTTTCAGCTCGCGCTTGGGCGGGGTTACCAACCCGGCCCACACCGTCTCAATCGACGCGACGATCATCGCACCCACCAACACCACGGCCATCGGGCCGCGCTCGGTGTCAAACAGGCATACAACCCGCTCGTTGCGCGCAAACAGCTCCGGTACGTTTTCGGCGGTGGTCTGGTTGACCGAGAAAATCCGACCTGGCACATAGACCATCTCACGCAAGGTGCCGGCCAGTGGCATGTGCACCCGGTGGTAGTCTTTGGGTGACAGGTAAATAGTCGCAAAATCGCCTCCCATGAACGGTGCAGCCAGCGCCGCGTCGCCACCGAGCAATTCCAGCACGCTGAAGCTGTGGCCCTTGGCCTGGAACACACGGCCATGTTCGATAGGGCCTAGCTGGCTGACGGCGCCATCGGCCGGGCTCAGCACGGCACCGGGAGTCTGGTCGAGCGGGCGGGCGCCGTCTTTCAAGGCGCGGGTGAAGAACGCGTTGAAATGCTCATAGGCGCTCAGGTCTTCAACCAGGGCCTGGGACATGTCCACTTGATAGCGCTTGGCGAACCAGGCGGTGAAGGCGTTCTTGAACCAGCGCACGCGGCACTCGGCAATGCAGCCGGCCAGGCGCGAGAGCAAGTGGTGTGGCAGCAAGTACTGGCTGAGGATAAACAACTGCTTTTTCATAACTGTCCTTAAACCTTAAATCTCAACGGGGGTGTCGGGGTGGTTGCCCCATTCGCCCCAGGAACCGGCATAGCCTTTGACTCGTGGATAACCGAGCGCCTTGGCCACCAGGTAGGTGAAGCCAGAGCGGTGGTGAGTCTGGCAGTGGGTAATGATTTCTTTATCGCGGGTCAGCCCGAGCTCTTCGAGGACCTGTGGCATGTCGCGACGGATGCGCAGGTTGCGCGCCTTGTCCATGCCGGCGGTCCATTCGAAATTCACCGCGCCGGGAATATGGCCCCCCTTGGCGGCGAGCACTTTTTCGCCGGAATATTCCAGCGGGCCGCGGGCATCCCAGACGCCCAGGTCGGCCGCGCCGAGACGGCTTTGCAGGTACTCACGGGTAGCCGTGGGGCCATCGTGCAACGTGAGGCTGACGGGGCCGCCTGCCGGCGCGGGCACTTCGATGGAGAGTGGGTACTTTTCCTCCAGCCATGCCAGCAGGCCGCCGTCGAGGTAGTGATATTTCTGGTGACCGATCACGTCGAGCATCCAGATAAAGCGTCCGGCCCAGCCGCCGCCTTCGTCGTCATAGACCACGTAGGTCGCGTCCGGGGTGTGGCCCAGTTCGCCGAACAGTTTTTCCAGGTCGGCCTTGCTCGGCAGCAAGCCGGGTGCCGGTGGCTGGCCCAGTTGGGTGCGCTTGGGGTCAACAAAATGCGCGCCGGGGATATGCCCTTCGGCGTAGCGGGCGGCACTGGTGAGGTCCACCAGAATCAAGTGCTCGGCATCCAGTTGAGCGAGCAGGTCACTGGATTCGATCACCAGCGGCAAGCCAGAGAAGTCAGGCATGTGAGGTCTCCTGGGCACAAATGTTGGTGATAAAGGCCGCTGATTGTAGCGCAAGCATCAGGCGCTGCGGTTGGTAAAGCTGTGCAGGGCTTTTTCGATGCATTGGGCGGTTTTGCCGAACGCCTGCACGGTGGTTTCCGAGAATGGTCCGCCGCCTTGGTCCGCCACTACCAGCATCACCACGCGGCCATTGCAGCTCAGCGAACGCAGCAGCAAGTGCTCGCCCGTAAACAGGCGACGCAGGATAGGCGGCAGCAGGGCGGAAAACTGCGCATGGTTGTCGGGGGTCAGACGCACCTGAGCGGACTTTTCCAGCAGGCGTTGCAGCAATGTGCTGTTGACCACATCCAGGCTCAGGTGCGCGGCGTCCCTGGGCAAACCGTCGGCCTGATGCACGCGCAGGGTGCTCAGGGCGCGATCGGCCATGAACAACAACACCCGCTGCATGCCACTGGCAACCAAGGCGTGCTTGGCGCAGGTGGTCAGGTGCATGGCGTTGGCAAAGCGGCTCGGCTCGACCAGCAACTCGGTGCAATGAGTGCGCCATACGGCCAGGGCTTCAGCCGTGGGCGGCGGCGCGGGCAACAAGCCGCGATGGACTTTTTGCACATGCCACGGCCAGATCAGCGACAGCGCCGGGTGCCAGAGGTCGGGCATCAAGGTGGTGCGGGCGCTCGTGACTGCCTGCTGGTGCGCCTGTTGTTGCACATCACTCAAGGGCACTTGCAGGTATAGCGCGGTGAGGTATTGCCAGCGTTCGGTGTGCGGGCAGGTCCAGGATTCCTGGGCGGACATCGCCAGGCCGTTGGCCAGCAACACGGTATTGGCTGGCTGGTTCAGCCAGCGGCGCAGGTTGGGGTCGGCGTCGAGCAATTGCTGGTGGCGCAAGGCGTCGTCTTCGCGGGCAATGTGCAGCGCCTTGACCAGCAGGCGTTGCTCGGCCAGCAGCAGCTTGTAGCCCTGCGAAACCCAGATCGGCAGGTGCCAGGCTTCGGTCAGGCCCCGGCACAGGTCCAGCAAGCGCACACCGAACAGTTCCTGCTCGACCTGGCGCGCCGACTGGCCCTTGTGAATCACCCGCAGCTCCCATTCCTCCAAAAGCTTGGGGTAGGCGACGGCCATCGGCCACAGTGGCGACAGAAACAGCAGGCTGCCCCAGTGGATGTCCTGCCATAGCCGCGCCAGGCGACTGCCGAACAAGCCGTTGGCTTGCTGGGACGCGTGCTGGCTGACCAGCAGCAGTTGGCGCAATGCGGCTGGGATTTCTCCAGCCGGCACCGAAGGTAGGCGTGCCAGCAACTCCTCGGCACGTTTGAGGCCGAGACGGTTAAGCGCTACTTCGAGGTTTTCGGCGGGCTCGGCCAGGCTCCCATGGGCTTGGCTGTTGGCCTCGCGCATCACGCTCAGCACCAGCGCCGGGCTGTTTTGCATCAGCTCGGCAATATCTCGCAATGAACTGCGACTGTCGCGGATGGCTTTGCACACGCGCTCATGGTTGGCCTGGGGAACGGGCAGCAGCACGTCGTCCAGGCGCTTGATCCAAGCGGCGAGGGTGGTGGGGCGGTTCGTTGGGACTGTCGTTTCGATTGCCATGATTGGGGCGCGATCATCACTTGTGTTCAACACACCCGGAACGGGCCGAATTGGCTTTTCGCCTTAACGGGCTATAGTCTGGCGCAGTTTTGCCGATAAGTAGAACAAGAGTTTTCTGCTGCACCCACTATGTCCATGAACCCGACGGCGCAAGTACCCATCTCCTATGGCTAAAATTATCGGCATCATTGTCGTCATCGCAAGTGTGCTCGGAGGGTACGTCCTCTCCCACGGTAAAATCGCCGCATTGATCCAACCTTTCGAAGTGCTGATCATCGGCGGCGCCGCGTTTGGCGCATTCTTGCAGGCCAACCCCGGCTACATGACCATGCACGTGATCAAGAAATCGCTGGGCATGTTCAGTTCGCGTTTTTCCCACACCTTCTATCTGGAAGTGCTGGGGCTGATCTACGAGATCCTCAACAAGAGCCGCCGCGAAGGCATGATGGCGATCGAAGGCGACATCGAAGACGCCGCCGCCAGCCCGATTTTCGCCAAGTACCCGGCCGTGCTCAAAGATGAGCGCATGACCGCTTATATCTGTGACTACCTGCGCATCATGTCCTCCGGCAACATGGCTCCCCACGAGCTGGAAGGCCTGTTCGACATGGAGTTGTTCAGCCTCAAGGAAGAGCTGGAGCATCCTTCCCATGCCGTGACCGGCATCGCCGATGGCATGCCCGGTTTCGGCATTGTCGCGGCGGTGCTGGGTATCGTGGTGACCATGGCGTCCTTGGGCGAGGGCGATCAAGCGGCCATCGGCATGCACGTGGGTGCGGCGCTGGTGGGTACCTTCTTCGGTATTCTCGCGGCCTATGGCTTCTTCGGCCCGCTCGCTACTTCCCTGGCCCACGATGCCAAGGAAGAGGTCAACCTCTACGAAGCGATCAAGGCGTGCCTGGTGGCATCAGCATCGGGGATGCCGCCATCGCTGGCCGTGGAGTTCGGGCGCAAGGTGCTGTACCCCAAGCATCGCCCAAGTTTCTCCGAGCTGGAACAAGCGGTTCGCGGTCGCTAAGCCATGGAAAACAACCAGCCGATCATCATCAAGCGCGTCAAGCGCTTCGCTGCGGGGCACCATGGTGGTGCCTGGAAAATCGCGTTTGCCGACTTTGCCACGGCGATGATGGCGTTCTTCCTGGTGCTGTGGCTGATGTCCACCGCCACACCGGAACAGAAGATCGCCATCGCCGGTTACTTCAAAGACCCGATTGGCTTTTCGGAAAGCGGTACGCCATTTGTCATCGATCTGGGCGGTTCACCGCAACTGGCGCCAGAGCGCACCATCAACCCGGAAGTGCAAACTGAGTCGCCCCAGGAAAAAATCCCGATTGAGCGCGATACCGTCGAAACCATGGCCGAGCAGGTCGAGCAGGAACGCCTGGAACTGTTGCTGCAGGAGTTGCAGACCAAGGTTGAGGAAAACCCGCAACTGCTGAAGTTCAAGGACCAGATTTCGTTCGAGATCACGCCCGAAGGGCTGCGCATCCAGATCACGGACGCCGCCAACCGGCCGATGTTCGATTCCGGCAGTGCGCGCTTGAAGCCGTACTTTGAAGACATCCTGCTGGCCATGGCCGACACCATCAAGGCGGTACCGAACAAGATCAGCATCAGCGGCCATACCGACGCCAAGCCCTACGCGGGCCAGGGCGACTTCGGCAACTGGGAACTCTCGGCCAACCGCGCCAACGCCGCCCGCCGTGCGCTGGTGGCCGGCAGCTATCCGGACCCACAAGTGGCACGGGTGGTGGGCTTTGCCTCATCGCAGTTATTTGATCCCAAAGACCCGTTCAACCCGGTCAACCGCCGTATCGATATCGTGGTGCTGACCAAAAAGGCCCAGCGTGCGATTGAAGGCGACCAGCCACCGCCACCGGTACCGACTCAGGGCGATGGTGCCCCTGGCGAAGTGCCGGCCGACCCTAACGCACTGCCGCCTGAGCAGGAACCACTGCCGGCCCATGAGTTGCGGCAGAAGCTGAACCTGTTTGATGATGGTGGGATGAAGGATCCTACGGTGCCTGCGCCGGCCTCGTAACTTATCTCTCTACAGCAGAAACCAAAACGCCCCGAATCATTCGGGGCGTTTTCATTGGCGGTCAGAGTGGCAGGTAGGCTTTGACACCATTAACTACGCCTCGCATGTCGTCGGCGCACAGGCGTGGGACAACCTTGCGGATTTTCAGCATTTCCGGTGCAACAAAACCTCGTGTGAAGTCACACAGCAGCACGTCGCCTTGTTTGGGGTGATAGTAGAGAGCCAATGTTAATTCCCCACAAAAAGCAAAGCCGCCCGAAGGCGGCTTCATTCGACACACAGCGGAGCTTGCTTCGCCCCTTCTGCGCCGCTGGATCAACCCCGAAAAGGATCCAGACTCCTGCCAGCTTTCGCTGGTGACGGAGCAATTATGGGCATCAGGAAATCTGAATACAAGCTGGCTTGTGTGTATGAGCCACCCAGTTGATCCGGATTCTTGATTCCCGCTCCTGTTAAATCAATGGGCTAGGGCGTTCAGCGCCGTGGTTTATGTGTATCAAGAAATTGACCGTCAATAACTGCTCTCAGGCAAGCTCGCAATAATCGACCGATAGCTGTTCATCCGCTGCTGTTGCACGCGGCCATCTTCCAGGGCCTTGAGCAATGCACAGCCCGGCTCGCGGTCGTGTTTGCAGTCGCGGAAGCGGCAGGTGCCGATCAGGTCGTTGAACTCGATAAAGCCCGCCTCCACATCGCTGCGGCTGACGTGGCCCAAGCCGAATTCACGGATGCCCGGGGAGTCGATCAGCTCGCCGCCGCCGGGGAAGTGGAACAACCGCGCGGTAGTGGTGGTGTGAGTGCCCTGGCCGGACAGTTCCGACAGTGGCCCCACGCGGGTATCGACTTCCGGCAACAGGCTGTTGACCAGCGATGACTTGCCCACGCCAGACTGGCCGACAAACACGCTGATGCGCCCGTCCAGCTGCTGTTGCAGCTGTTCCATGCCGTTGCCGTGATGGGCCGACACTTCCAGCACCGGGTAGCCCAGGGTGCGATAGACCGCCAGCAACGCATTGAGCGCCGGGGCGTTTTGCTCGTCGATCAGGTCGAATTTGTTCAACAGCAACAGCGGGCGGATGCCGGCGTGTTCGGCCGCGACCAGGTAGCGGTCGATCAGGTTGGCATGGGGCTCGGGCAACGGTGCGAACACGATCACAATCATGTCGACGTTGGCTGCCACCGGCTTGAGCTGGCCACGGCTGTCGGGGCGACGCAGTTCGGTGCTACGCGGCAACTGGGCGACGATCACGCCGATGCCCTGGTTGCCGGCGCGCCACACGACTTTGTCGCCGGTCACCAGCGCAGGCAGGTTGGCGCGCAGGTGGCAACGGGACACCGAGCCTGCGAGTTCGCCTTCCAGCGCCTCGACTTCGACTTGCACACCAAAGTGCGCGATCACCAGGCCCGTTTGTTCGGGGCCCAAGTCGCCGCCCTCGAGCGCTTCCACGGCGGAGGATTCACGTTTGGCGGCACGCGCTGCGCGTTCACCTTGAATCTTTTCGATGCGCCAGTTTTGGCGACGGTTGAGCTGGCGTTTGGCCATTGGTGTTCCGTGTCGATAATGCAAAAGTTGGGTAAAACGGTCGCGAGTCTAGCACGGCCCCGCCTGCTAAACTGCGCAGCTACGCCAAGGTGCCAAGAGAATCAAGCCATGCAAAACCCACAGAACCTGATTTGGATCGATCTGGAAATGACCGGTCTGAACCCCGACAGCGACGTCATCATCGAGATGGCGACGATTGTCACCGACAGCAACCTCAACACCTTGGCCGAAGGTCCGGTGATCGCCATCCACCACAGCGACGCCGTGCTCGCCACCATGGACGAGTGGAACACCCGCACCCACGGTAACTCCGGGCTGACCCAGCGTGTGCGCGACAGCCGCATCAGCATGGCCGAAGCCGAAGCCGAAACCATCGCATTCCTGGAAAAATGGGTGCCCAAGGGCAAGTCGCCGATCTGCGGCAACAGCATCTGCCAGGACCGTCGCTTCCTTTATACGCATATGAAGGCGCTGGAGAGCTACTTCCACTATCGCAACCTGGACGTATCGACGCTTAAAGAGCTGGCTGCGCGTTGGGCGCCGGAAGTCAAAGACAGCTTCCATAAAGGCAGCACGCACCTGGCGCTGGATGATATTCGTGAGTCGATCGCCGAGTTGCAGCATTACCGCAAGCATTTCATCAAGGCTTGAAAACGGGCGACTGCTGAACATGTGGGAGGGGGCTTGCTCCCGATGGCGTTGTGTCAGCCCCAGATGCATTGACTGACACTCCCTCATCGGGAGCAAGCCCCCTCCAACACTTGAATGGGTTTGCAAATCCAAGTGTTGGAGAGCGTTTGCCCCCTTTTGGTGCCATCAGCAAATGATTAGACTGCCGGCCTCCCTGCAAGGATCGCCATCATGCTGTTGATGCTCTACCTCATCGCCATCACCGCCGAAGCCATGACCGGCGCCTTGTCCGCCGGTCGGCGCGGCATGGACTGGTTTGGCGTGGTGCTCATCGCCTGCGTGACGGCCCTGGGCGGTGGTTCGGTGCGCGATGTGCTGCTCGGCCACTACCCGCTGACCTGGGTCAAGCACCCGGAGTACCTGGTGCTGACCTCCGTCGCGGCGCTGGTGACGATCTTTATCGCGCCGCTGATGCGCCGCCTGCGCTCACTGTTTTTGGCGCTGGACGCCTTGGGGTTGGTGGCATTCACCCTGATCGGCTGCATGACCGCCCTGGAAATGGGTCACGGCATGTTGGTGGCGTCCGTCAGCGGGGTCATCACCGGCGTATTCGGGGGCATCCTGCGGGATATCTTCTGTAACGACATTCCGCTGATCTTCCGCCGCGAGTTGTACGCCAGCGTGTCGTTCCTGGCCGCCTGGTTCTACTTGCTGTGCCTGTATCTGGAACTGCCGAGCGAACAGGCGATTCTGTTGACGCTGTTCAGCGGCTTTCTATTGCGCCTGCTGGCGATCCGTTTTCACTGGGAAATGCCCAAGTTCGTCTACAACGACGACGTACACTAGCGGGCCGCGTGCTGGTTCAGCGCCCATTCCACATGCTCGCGAACCAGCTCTGAGGGGTAGTCCCGCCGCGCCTTCAAGGCTTCCAATACCGGAATGCTTGACGGCGCATTGCCCAGGCCCACCGCCAGATTGCGTAACCAGCGCTCGTAACCGGCGCGGCGCAGGGGGGAGCCCTCGGTGCTGCTGAGGAATTTATCCTCGTCCCACATAAATAGTTCGGCTAACTCGGCGTTATCCAGGTTGTGCCTGGGCTTGAAATCGCTTTCGGCAGTGGGTCGAGCGAAACGATTCCATGGACAAACGATCTGACAGTCATCGCAGCCAAAGACGCGGTTGCCGATCAGTGGGCGCAGGTCCTCGGGAATGGCGCTCTTGAGTTCGATGGTCAGGTAGGAAATGCAGCGCCGGGCATCCAGCACGTAAGGGCCGACGAAGGCGTTGGTGGGGCAGATGTCCAGGCACGCCGTGCAACGGCCGCAGTGCTCGGTAGTGTGGGGTGGGTCCACCGGCAACGGTAAATTGACAAACAGTTCGCTCAAGAAGAAATAACTGCCGGCCTTGCGGTTGAGCACAAGGGTGTTTTTACCGATCCAGCCCAGTCCGGCTTGTTCGGCGATGGCTTTTTCCAGGACCGGCGCGCTGTCGACAAAGGCGCGAAAGCCGAACGGCCCGATCTGCGCCTGGATGCGGTCGGCCAGCTGCTGCACGCGCTTGCGGATCAGCTTGTGGTAGTCGCGGCCCAGGGCGTAGCGCGAGATATAGGCTTTTTCCGGCTGGCCCAGCAGTTGCGCCATCTGGGTGTCGCCGGGCAGGTAGTCCATGCGCAGTGACACCACGCGCAAGGTGCCGGGTACCAGTTCCTCGGGATGGGAGCGTTTGCTGCCGTGGGCGCCCATGTAGTCCATCTCGCCGTGGTAGCCCGCGTCGAGCCAGCGTTGCAGGTGCTGTTCATGCTCAGCCAGGTCCAGGCCACTGATGCCGACTTGTTGAAAGCCCAGCTCGCGGCCCCAGTCTTTGATCGATTGGGCGAGGGCGGGCAAATCGGAGGTAATAGCAGGCATGAGACACGGGAAACCACAGGTTAGATGCGTATAATTCTGCCAGACATCGGAGCTTGAAGACGCATGCCTCAGACAAAACACCCAATTACCGACGTTCAGCTGTTGTTGCCCGGCCATTTGCCGCAACTGGCTGCGCGTTCTCCGGACGCCCATAAGGGCCAGTTCGGCCACCTGCTGGTCATCGGTGGTGACCGTGGCTTTGGCGGTGCGGCGCTGCTGAGCACCGAAAGTGCCCTGCGCGGTGGCGCCGGCATGGTCTCGCTGGCAACTCGACCGGAACATGTGCCAGCCGCTCTGGCCCGGCTGCCGGAAGTCATGGCTGTCGGCGTGAGCTCGGCCAACCAGTTGATGGGCCTGCTGGAAAAAATCTCGGTGATCGTCATTGGCCCAGGCCTGGGCGATGCCGCTTGGGGCAAAAGCCTGTTGTCGGTCGCGGCCAATGCCCGCCAGCCGCAGGTGTGGGACGCCGACGCGCTCAATCAACTGGCCACTGGCAGCGTCGAGCTGCCGGCCAACTGTGTGATTACGCCTCATCCGGGCGAAGCTGCGCGTTTGTTGGGGCTATCGACAGCCGAGGTTCAGGCCGATCGCCTTAATGTGGCGCGCGCGTTGAGTCACAAATTCAATGCAGTGGCTATCCTCAAGGGTGCTGGCAGTTTGATTGCCAGCCCGGATGGACGGCTTGCCCGTTGTGATCAAGGCCACCCGGCGATGGCGACGGCGGGGCTTGGGGATGTCTTGGCTGGTCTGGTCGGCGCGCTATTGGCTCAGGGTATGCCCGCGTACGAGGCAAGCTGCCTGGCCGTGTGGTTGCACGCTACCGCTGGCGACCGCCAGGGCAGTTTTGGTCGGGGGCTGGCTGCCAGCGACCTGATCCCTGCCATTCGTCAATTGCTGGAGGAGCAGTCGCCGTGCCTGAAGTAATTCTTTTCCTGGCAGATGAAGAGGCCATGGTCGCGTTGGGGCAGCGTCTTTCGCAGGTCACGCAAGGGGCAGGGTTGATCTTTCTCGAAGGCGATCTCGGCGCAGGCAAAACCACATTGTCCCGGGGGATTATTCGCGGCCTGGGCCATACCGGCGCGGTAAAAAGCCCGACCTTTACGTTGGTCGAGCCCTACGAGATCGGCGACGTGCGTGCTTTCCACTTCGATCTTTATCGCCTGGTAGATCCAGAGGAACTGGAGTACATGGGCATCCGTGATTACTTCGATGAAGATGCGCTGTGCCTGATCGAATGGCCAGATAAAGGCACAGGCTTTTTGCCAAAGCCAGACATGACCATTACCATTACGCCGCATGAGCACGGACGTCAGCTGAAGTTGTTGCCCCAGAGCGTGCGCGCTGAAGCGTGGTGCACCGCTCTGGCATTGGAATTCAAATAAAATTGGTGGGGTTAGGTATGCGCTTTCGCGCGTTGGTTGCTGTCGTGGGGGTGTTGCTTGCGGCAATGACTGTCAATGCTCTGGCTGCTTCACAGGTAAAGAGCGTTCGCCTGTGGCGAGCGCCGGATAACACGCGACTGGTGTTCGACCTGTCTGGCCCGGTCCAGCACAGCGTCTTTACCCTGACGGCGCCTGATCGCCTGGTGATCGACATCAACGGTGCGAGCCTGGCCGCGCCGCTGAAGGTGTCTACCGCCAATACCCCGATTACCGCCATGCGCTCGGCCCAGCGTACGCCGACCGACCTGCGCGTGGTCATCGACCTGAAAAAGGCCGTGACGCCTAAGAGCTTCTCCCTGGCGCCCAACGCCCAATACGGTAACCGACTGGTGGTCGACCTGTTCGACAACCCCGCCGACGCGGCACCACCGCCTGCGCCGACGCCAAGCGTGGCTACCGTGCCTGCGGTGCCGGTCAACCCGTCGCAACCCCAGGTCAAATTGCCACCGCCGCCGCCCGCGCCGGCAGGCAAGCGCGACATTATCGTGGTGATCGACGCCGGCCACGGTGGCGAAGATCCGGGGGCTTCCGGCTCACGCGGCCAGCATGAGAAAGACGTGGTACTGGCCATCGCTCGCGAGCTGCAACGCCAGGTCAACGGCATGAAAGGCTACCGCGCCGAGCTGACCCGCACCGGTGACTACTTCATTCCGTTGCGTGGCCGTACCGAAATTGCGCGCAAGAAGGGCGCTGACCTGTTCGTGTCCATTCACGCCGACGCCGCGCCTTCAACTGCTGCATTTGGTGCCTCGGTATTTGCCCTGTCGGATCGCGGTGCCACGTCCGAGACCGCCCGCTGGCTGGCCGACAGTGAAAACCGCTCCGACTTGATCGGCGGGGCCGGCAACGTGTCCCTCGATGACAAGGACAAGATGCTCGCCGGTGTGCTGCTCGACCTGTCGATGACCGCCTCGCTGACCTCCAGCCTTAACGTTGGCCAGAAAGTCCTGAGCAATATCGGTCGTGTGACGTCGCTGCATAAACAGCGGGTGGAACAAGCCGGGTTCATGGTGTTGAAGTCGCCGGACATCCCGTCGATCCTGGTGGAAACCGGGTTTATCTCCAACGCCAACGAGGCCTCCAAGCTGGCCAGCGCCAGCCACCAGCAAGCGCTGGCGCGCTCCATCAGTGCGGGCGTGCGCCAGTTCTTCCAGCAGAACCCACCACCGGGCACTTATATCGCCTGGCTACGCGATTCCGGCAAAATCGCCCAGGGCCCGCGTGACCATCGTGTGCAGCCCGGCGACACCGTTGCCATGCTGGCGGTACGTTTCCAGGTCACGCCTGCGGCCTTGCGCAGCGCCAATAACCTGAAAACCGATGAGTTGAAGATCGGCCAGGTGTTGACCATTCCCGGCACTGAATTGGCGGCACAGTAATGAGCGAATCCTTGTTGAACAGCGGCTCGCGCATCGAATTGCTCAGCCCGCGCCTGGCTAACCAGATTGCTGCGGGTGAGGTCGTCGAGCGCCCTGCGTCGGTGATCAAGGAGCTGCTGGAAAACAGCATCGACTCTGGTGCCAGGCGCATCGATGTCGACGTGGAGCAGGGCGGCGTCAAGTTGCTGCGGGTACGTGATGACGGCAGCGGCATCTCCTCCGATGATCTGCCGCTGGCTCTGGCCCGTCACGCCACCAGCAAGATCCGTGATCTGGAAGACCTTGAGCGGGTCATGAGCCTGGGTTTTCGCGGTGAAGCCCTGGCCTCCATCAGTTCCGTGGCGCGCCTGACCCTGACCTCCCGCACCCGCGACGCCGAGCAAGCCTGGCAAGTGGAAACCGAAGGCCGCGACATGGCGCCTCGGGTCCAGCCGGCTGCACACCCGGTGGGCACTTCGGTGGAGGTGCGCGACCTGTTCTTCAACACCCCGGCGCGGCGCAAATTCCTCAAGGCCGAGAAAACCGAATTCGATCACCTGCAAGAAGTCATCAAGCGCCTGGCCCTGGCCCGTTTCGATGTGGCGTTTCACCTGCGCCACAACGGCAAGACCATCCTCAGTCTGCACGAAGCCAACGACGACGCCGCCCGCGCACGACGTGTGGCAGCCGTGTGCGGCAGCGGTTTCCTGGAGCAGGCGCTGCCGATTGAAATCGAGCGCAATGGCCTGAGGTTGTGGGGTTGGGTGGGGTTGCCGACGTTCTCCCGTAGCCAGGCCGACTTGCAGTACTTCTTTGTGAATGGCCGTGCGGTTCGCGACAAGCTGGTAGCCCACGCGGTGCGCCAGGCTTATCGCGACGTGCTGTTCAACGGCCGGCACCCCACGTTTGTGCTGTTCTTCGAGGTCGACCCGTCGGTGGTCGACGTCAACGTGCACCCGACCAAGCACGAAGTACGCTTCCGGGACGGGCGCATGGTGCATGACTTCCTGTATGGCACGCTGCACCGCGCCTTGGGCGATGTGCGCCCGGATGATCAACTGTTAGCGCCGATTGTCACGGCGGTGGTGCGCCCGAGCGGTCCTGAGGCCGGTGAGTTCGGTCCGCAAGGTGAAATGAGCCTGGCGGCCAACCTGCTGCAATCGACGCCGTCGCAGCCAGCCTACACGGCGCCAAACTCGGGTGCCGGTGCGGGTTACCAGTACCAATACACACCGCGTCCGCAATCGACGGTGCCGGTGGCTGAGGCCCAGGCGGCTTACCGGGAGTTTTTCGCGCCGCTGCCGGGTGCCGAGCCGGGTGCTGCTCCCTCGTTGCCGGAAGGCGGCGGTGATATCCCGCCGCTGGGCTATGCCCTGGCGCAGCTCAAGGGCATCTACATCCTTGCGGAAAACGCCCATGGCCTGGTGCTGGTGGACATGCATGCCGCCCATGAGCGGATCATGTACGAACGCCTGAAGATCGCCATGGCCAGCGAAGGCCTCAGCGGTCAGCCGCTGCTGGTGCCGGAGTCCCTGGCCGTGAGCCAGCGCGAGGCCGATTGCGCCGAAGAACACCACAGCGTGTTCCAGAAGCTGGGTTTTGAGCTACAACGCCTGGGCCCGGAAACCCTGGCGATCCGTCAGATTCCCGCGCTGCTCAAGCAGGCCGAAGCCAACCGCCTGGTGGCCGACGTGCTGGCAGACCTGATGGAATACGGCACCAGCGACCGTATCCAGGCGCATATCAACGAATTGCTCGGCACCATGGCCTGCCACGGCGCCATCCGCGCCAATCGCCGCCTGGCCCTGCCGGAAATGAACGGCCTGCTGCGTGACATGGAAAACACCGAGCGCAGCGGCCAATGCAACCATGGCCGACCGACCTGGACCCAAATGGGCCTGGACGATCTGGACAAACTGTTCTTGCGCGGCCGTTGATGAGCGCCTTGCCCCCCGCGATCTTCCTGATGGGCCCCACGGCCGCCGGCAAGACGGACCTGGCCATCGAGCTGACCAAGGTGTTGCCCTGCGAGTTGATCAGTGTCGACTCTGCCCTGGTTTACCGGGACATGGATATCGGCACGGCCAAGCCGTCCAAAGCGCTATTGGCCCAATATCCGCATAAATTGATCGACATCATCGACCCGGCGCAGAGCTATTCGGCTGCGGATTTTCGCACCGATGCCCTGGCGGCCATGGCCGAGATCACCGCGCGCGGCAATATCCCGCTGCTGGTGGGTGGCACCATGCTCTACTACAAGGCATTGCAGGAGGGGCTGGCCGATATGCCGCCTGCCGATGCCCAGGTGCGCGCCGAACTCGAAGAAGAGGCTGTACGCCTTGGCTGGCAAGCCCTGCACGACCAGTTGGCAGCGGTGGACCCCGTGTCCGCAGCGCGCATCCACCCCAATGATCCCCAGCGCCTTACCCGTGCCCTGGAAGTTTGGCGTGTCAGCGGCCAGACCATGACTGAACATCGGCGCAAACAAAGTGCGCAAAGTGCTGATGCAGGCGCATCTGGACAGTCACAATTGCCCTATACTGTGGCGAATCTGGCCATCGCTCCGGCAAATCGCCAGGTGCTGCATGAACGAATTGCACAAAGATTCACAATTATGTTGGAACAGGGGTTTGTGGACGAGGTCGTAGCACTGCGTTCAAGAGGTGACCTGCATGCCGGGCTGCCTTCGATACGTGCTGTAGGCTACCGCCAAGTCTGGGATCATCTGGATGGCAAGCTGACGTCAGCCGAAATGCAGGAGCGCGGCATCATCGCCACGCGCCAATTGGCGAAGCGCCAGTTCACCTGGCTGCGCAGCTGGAGCGATTTGCACTGGTTGGACAGCCTGGACAGCGACAATCTGTCACGCGCCTTGAAATACTTGGGAACGGTCTCCATATTGAGCTGAGTCCTTGCAATTGCCGTCTATCCTTGGGGGTGTGACGGCCATAAGCTATCTATTTTCCGATTTTTTATTATTGATCCTTAAAGGAGTGCGGCACATGTCAAAAGGGCATTCGCTACAAGACCCTTACTTGAATACTTTACGTAAAGAGAAAGTTGGGGTTTCCATCTATCTGGTCAACGGTATCAAGTTGCAAGGCACGATCGAGTCGTTCGACCAGTTCGTGATCCTGCTGAAAAACACCGTCAGCCAGATGGTCTACAAACACGCTATCTCGACAGTCGTTCCAGTTCGTCCAATCCGTCTGCCTAGCGCAGCAGGTGATGAACAGGGTGACGCTGAGCCAGGTAACGCCTGATAGGAGTCTCCTTTGTTCTTTGAGCGCCACGGTGGTGGTGAGCGAGTAATCCTCGTTCACTTGGATGGACAGGACCCTGAGGCGCGCGAAGATCCGCAGGAGTTTCAGGAGTTGGCAAATTCGGCCGGCGCCGAGACCGTTGCGTTTTTTAACGTGCCGCGTCATCGGCCAACCGCCAAATACCTGATCGGCAGCGGCAAGGTCGAGGAACTGCGCGACCTGGTTCACGCTGAAGAAGCCGATCTGGTGATCTTCAATCACACCCTCACGCCCAGTCAGGAACGTAACCTCGAACGTGTTTTCGAGTGTCGCGTGATCGACCGTACCGGCCTGATTCTCGATATTTTCGCCCAGCGCGCCCGTACCCATGAAGGCAAGCTCCAGGTCGAACTGGCTCAGCTTGATCACATGAGCACCCGCCTGGTTCGCGGCTGGACTCACCTTGAGCGTCAAGGTGGCGGCATCGGTATGCGCGGTCCGGGTGAAACCCAGCTGGAAACCGACCGGCGTCTGCTGCGGGTTCGCCTGCGCCAGATCAAGGGCCGCCTGGAAAAAGTCCGCAGCCAGCGCGAACAATCGCGCCGTGGCCGTTCCCGTGCGGATATCCCTACCGTGTCCCTGGTGGGCTATACCAACGCCGGCAAGTCCACGCTGTTCAACAACGTGACGAAATCGGACGTGTACGCGGCCGACCAACTGTTCGCCACCCTCGACCCGACCTTGCGCCGTCTGGACATAGACGACCTGGGGCCGATTGTCCTGGCCGATACCGTGGGTTTCATTCGTCACTTGCCGCACAAGCTGGTCGAGGCATTTCGGTCTACGCTCGAAGAGTCGAGCAATTCCGACCTGCTGCTGCACGTGATCGATGCGGCCGAACCGGATCGCATGTTGCAGATTGAACAGGTCATGGTGGTGCTGGGCGAGATTGGTGCCCAGGACTTGCCGATCCTCGAGGTCTATAACAAACTCGATTTGCTTGAAGGTGTTGAGCCACAAATCCAGCGTGACGAAAACGGCAAGCCCCAGCGGGTCTGGCTGTCGGCGCGTGATGGCAGTGGTTTGGACCTGCTTGAGCAAGCAATTGCCGAACTGCTGGGCAGCGATTTGTTTGTCGGCACCTTGCGCTTGCCGCAGCGTTTTGCTCGACTGCGGGCACAGTTTTTCGAACTGGGTGCGGTACAGAAAGAAGAACACGACGAAGAAGGTGTCAGCTTGCTGGCCGTTCGATTGCCACGCTCGGAGCTCAATCGACTGGTCAGTCGCGAGGGTGTTGTGCCGGCGGAGTTCATTGAACAACACACTTTGCAATAAAAGCCTGAGAAAGCGGTTGTGCCGCAGTAGCAGGCATTCTGTAGCATTGGTCGGCGCGCCGTGGGTGCGTCTTTGCTTTATCAGATGGAGAGCGCTATGGCTTGGAATGAGCCGGGTGGCAACTCGAATAATCAGGATCCTTGGGGTGGTAAGCGCCGCAATAATGGCGACCGCAAGGGGCCACCGGATCTCGACGAGGCCTTCCGAAAGCTGCAGGAAAGCCTGAATGGGTTGTTCGGTGGTGGAAAAAAACGTGGCGGTGACGACGGCGGTCGCACCAGCAAGGGCGGCGGCTACGGCCTGCTGGGCCTGGGTCTTGTCGTGCTCGCGGCCGTATGGCTGTACAGCGCGGTCTACGTGGTGGACGAGCAGGAGCAAGCCGTGGTGCTGCGCTTCGGCAAGTACTACGAGACTGTCGGGCCGGGCCTGAACATCTATTTCCCGCCGATCGACAAGAAGTACATGGAAAACGTCACGCGTGAGCGTGCGTACACCAAGCAGGGCCAGATGCTGACCGAAGACGAGAACATCGTCGAAGTGCCGCTGACCGTGCAGTACAAGATCAGCAACCTGCAGGATTTCGTGCTGAACGTTGATCAGCCGGAGATCAGCCTGCAACACGCAACCGAAAGTGCCCTGCGCCATGTGGTGGGTTCCACCGCCATGGACCAGGTGCTGACCGAAGGTCGTGAATTGATGGCCAGTGAAATCAAGGAGCGCCTGCAACGGTTCCTCGATACCTACCGCACCGGTATCACTGTCACTCAGGTGAACGTACAGAGCGCCGCGGCACCGCGTGAAGTGCAGGAAGCGTTTGACGATGTGATCCGCGCCCGTGAAGACGAGCAGCGTTCGCGCAACCAGGCTGAAACCTATGCCAACGGCGTTGTGCCGGAAGCCCGTGGTCAGGCCCAGCGCATCCTTGAAGATGCCAACGGTTATCGCGACGAAGTGGTCTCGCGCGCCAAGGGTGAGGCAGATCGCTTTACCAAGCTGGTTGCCGAGTACCGCAAGGCGCCGGAAGTCACGCGTGAGCGTCTGTACCTGGACACCATGCAGGAAGTTTTCAGCAACACCAGCAAGGTTCTCGTGACCGGCAACAAGGGTGGGCAGAACAACCTGCTGTACCTGCCGCTGGACAAGATGATCGAAAGTGGTCGTAGCGGCACCAGCGCACCGTCCACCGGTTCGAATGCCGCTGCCAACGAAGCGAGCGCCCGTGCGGCCGCTGACTTGCTGCAACAGCAAACACGTACCAGGGAGAGTCGTTGATGAGCAATAAATCGCTGACCGCCCTGATTGTGGGCGTCGTCGTGGTCATCGCTGCCTGGAACTGCTTCTACATCGTGGCTCAGACCGAGCGTGCGGTGCTGCTGCAATTCGGTCGCGTGGTCCAGGCGGATGTCCAGCCAGGCCTGCATGTGAAAGTCCCCTACGTCAACCAGGTGCGCAAGTTCGACGCCCGCCTGATGACCCTGGATGCACCGACACAGCGCTTCCTGACCCTGGAAAAGAAAGCCGTGATGGTTGACGCCTACGCCAAGTGGCGCGTCAAGGATGCCGAGCGCTTCTACACCGCGACCTCCGGCCTCAAGCAGATTGCCGACGAGCGTTTGTCCCGTCGTCTGGAATCGGGCCTGCGTGACCAGTTTGGTAAGCGCACCCTGCATGAGGTGGTTTCTGGTGAACGTGATGCGCTGATGGCGGATATCACCCGTTCGCTGAACACCATGGCGGAAAAAGAGCTGGGTATCGAAGTCGTCGATGTCCGGGTCAAGGCCATTGACCTGCCCAAGGAAGTGAACCGCAGCGTGTTCGAACGTATGAGCACCGAGCGTGAGCGTGAAGCTCGTGAGCACCGTGCCAAGGGTAACGAGCTGGCTGAAGGTATCCGCGCCGATGCTGACCGTCAGCGCCGAGTCCTGCTTGCAGAAGCCTATCGTGAGTCTGAAGAGGCCCGCGGTGATGGTGATGCTCAAGCGGCGGCGATCTACGCCAAGGCTTACGGCCAGGACCAGGAGTTCTACGCGTTCTACCGTAGCCTGCGTGCCTACCGTGAAAGCTTCGCGAACAAAACCGACGTACTGGTGCTGGACCCAAGCAGCGACTTCTTCCGCTACCTGGAAAAGTCCAAGTAACAGGCCTGTGATTCTGTAGGGGGCACTCCGTCGGGCGGCTAAAATGCCTGGCGGGGTGATCCTTTCAGAAAACGGGTGTATGATGCGGCAGCCGGGAAATTCCCGGCTTTTTTGCGTCTGCATGTTTGATTCGGCAGGCGTGACAGGTTTTTCGAGGAAAGTGCCCGACGAGGCCGTTTGCAGGCCGTTCGTCACGTCGCTCTTGCGCGTGGTTTATGCAGGAGGCGGGTATTTTCTGCTTCACTCAAGGCTCGGCCGAGGGCTGGCCGCCCGGATCAAAGGGGAATGGCGTAATGGCAACGGTAGACCGCTGGCTGCTGCCAGATGGCATCGAAGAAGTACTGCCACCAGAAGCTGCGCGCATTGAAGTAGCGCGTCGCCAGGTGTTGGATCTGTTCCAGAGCTGGGGTTACGAGTTTGTCGTGACTCCCCATATCGAGTACCTGGAATCCCTGCTGACCGGCGCGGGCCAGGACCTGGATCTGCGCACCTTCAAGGTGATCGACCCGCAATCGGGCCGGCAAATGGGGTTCCGTGCCGACATCACGCCGCAAGTGGCGCGCATCGACGCGCACACCCTGCGCCGCGAAGGTCCGAGCCGCCTGTGCTACGCCGGCAGCGTGTTGCATGCCCAACCGCGAGCCTTGTCGTCTTCGCGCAGCCCGATCCAGTTGGGTGCCGAGTTGTACGGCGATGCCAGCCCGAGCAGCGACGTTGAAGTGATCAGCCTGATGCTGGCCATGCTGCAACTGGCTGACGTGCCGGATGTCCACATGGACCTGGGCCACGTCGGTATCTATCGTGGTCTGGCCCGTGCGGCCGGCTTGTCCGGTGAAGTGGAGCAACAGTTGTTCGATGCCCTGCAGCGCAAGGCGATCGACGAAGTGATCGCCCTGACCGAGGGTGTGCCGGCTGAACTGGCCGGTATGCTGCGTGCGCTGGTGGACCTGTGCGGTGGTCGTGAAGTGCTGGTGGCTGCGCGTGAGCGCCTGGCCAATGCGCCGGCGCCGGTATTGGCGGCACTGGATGACGTGCTGGCGATTGCCGAACGCTTGTCGGCGCGGTTCCCGCAGCTGCCGCTGTATTTTGATCTGGGCGAGTTGCGCGGCTACCACTACCACACCGGTGTGGTGTTCGCGGTATTTGTCCCGGGTGTTGGCCAGGCCATCGCCCAAGGTGGTCGTTACGACGATATCGGCGCCGACTTCGGTCGCGCGCGTCCGGCCACTGGTTTTTCCACCGATTTGAAAACCCTGGTGACCCTGGGGCGTGCTGAGGTCGAGCTGCCGTCTGGTGGCATCTGGATGCCCGACAGTACGGACGCGGCGCTCTGGCAGCAGGTTTGCCAGTTACGCAGTGAGGGTCAGCGTGTGGTCCAGGCCTTGCCTGGGCAGCCATTGGCCGCCGCCCGTGAAGCGGACTGCGACCGGCAATTGATTCAGCAGAACGGGCTTTGGCAAGTATCGCCACTGGCTTCTTGAGTTTTCCTGCCGGCCATCGCCGGCACCAAGTTTGCGCGAATGAGGACAAGTGTTATGGGTAAGAATGTCGTAGTCCTGGGCACCCAATGGGGTGATGAGGGCAAAGGCAAGATCGTTGATCTGCTGACCGAACATGCTGCCGCCGTAGTGCGCTACCAGGGTGGCCACAACGCTGGCCACACCCTGGTCATCGATGGCGAAAAAACCGTCTTGCACCTGATTCCGTCGGGCGTACTGCGCGAAGGCGTGCAGTGCCTGATCGGCAACGGCGTGGTAGTTGCACCTGACGCCTTGCTGCGCGAGATCACCAAGCTGGAAGAGAAAGGCGTACCGGTGCGCGAGCGCCTGCGCATCAGCCCGTCCTGCCCGCTGATCCTGTCCTTCCACGTTGCACTGGACCAGGCCCGTGAAAAGGCCCGTGGCGAGCTGAAGATCGGCACTACCGGTCGCGGCATCGGTCCGGCCTATGAAGACAAGGTTGCGCGTCGTGGCCTGCGTGTGGGCGACCTGCTCAACATGCCGCGCTTTGAAGACAAGCTGCGTGAACTGGTGGATTACCACAACTTCATGCTGGTGGGTTACTACAAAGAGCCTGCCATCGAGTTCGACAAGACCCTGGCCGAGTGCAAGGAATACGCAGAGCTGCTCAAGCCGCTGATGCTGGACGTGACCGCCGAGCTGCACGACCTGCGTCGCGCCGGCAAAGACATCATGTTCGAAGGCGCCCAGGGCTCGTTGCTGGACATCGACCACGGCACCTACCCGTACGTGACCAGCTCCAACACCACTGCTGGCGGCGTTGCCACAGGTTCAGGCGTTGGTCCGATGTTCCTGGACTACATCCTGGGCATCACCAAGGCTTACACCACCCGTGTAGGCTCGGGTCCGTTCCCGACTGAGCTGTTCGACGACGTTGGCGCGCACCTGGCCAAGCAGGGTCACGAATTCGGCGCCACCACTGGCCGTGCTCGTCGTTGCGGTTGGTTCGACGCCGTTATCCTGCGTCGCGCTATCGATGTGAACAGCATTTCGGGCATTTGCCTGACCAAGCTGGACGTACTCGACGGCCTGGAAGCCATCAACATCTGCGTCGGCTACAAAGACGCGCAAGGCAACGACGTTGCCCCGACCGACGCTGACAGCTACGTGGGCCTGCAGCCTGTGTACGAAGAAGTGCCAGGTTGGACCGAATCGACCGTGGGCGCCAAGACCCTGGAAGAACTGCCAGCCAACGCCCGCGCTTACATCAAGCGTGTGGAAGAGCTGATCGGTGCACCGATCGACATTATTTCGACCGGCCCGGACCGCAACGAGACCATCGTTCTGCGTCACCCGTTCGCTTAATAAAGTGTTGATGTAAAAAGCAAAGGGCTCCTTCGGGAGCCCTTTGTCGTTTCTGCCTGGCAAACGGCACGACCCTTGCTGTGTTTCCCCCTTTCGAGGTGCTATCAAATTAGTGGCACCCGTGGTGGAGGGGTTTCCAGTGTCTGCCGTTCTCTCGTTGTTACAAAGCCGTCTGTTGCGGCCGGTGTTCGTTACCCTTGGTATCGCCCTTTTGGTGCAAGTGCTGGTTGCCGTCGCGCTGACGCGGAGCACCGTGACCGCGCTGGAAGCTGATTTGGGTAATCGTCTGGGCATCGATAGTCAGAAACTGTCTGGCGAATTGGCCCAGGCCGGCAAGGAGGTCACGTCCAGCCTCGACAGCTTGTCCTCCAGCACGCGCCAGCGCCTGACAGCCGGGCTTTCCACGCGTCTGCAGGAAGAGCAGAAGCAACTGCGTGCGACCCTGGAAAAAGACCTGAAGGACTCCGCCAATGACATGGCGCAGTTGCTGGCCTCGGTCGCGCCCCGCGCCATGTGGGACAGCGATGTGCCAACACTCTCGGAATTTGCCCGGCGTGCCCAACGCAATCCCAACGTGTTGTTCGTCGTGTATGACGACGCCGCGGGTGAGCACCTGACGCGTTATCTGAACCGTGATAACCCGATCAACCAGGCGTTGCTGGCAAAGGGCGCGGGTGAGCGTGCCCTCGATAAAGTGCTGAACGCGGCCAAGACAGACCCGTCGGTGTACTACGTCGAAGCCTCCATCAGCCCAAATGGTGTGGAAATCGGCAAGGTGCGCATGGGCGTGTCGACCGTCGCGGTTGAGGCCGACCTGCAAGCATTGGATAAGCGCTTTGCCGCGCTGATCGCCAGCGGTGATCAACTGGTGGGCGATAGCCTCCAGGGGGCGGCGGCTGATAGTGCCAGCGCCATGGGCGCCAGGCTGCAGTCGGCACAGGCAACTGCCACCCAAATGACTGCAAACACCTCCAGCGCCGTGCAAGAAGCGGCGGGCGCCCTGCGTTGGCGTATCGGCATGGGCCTGGCATTGGTGGGGCTTGGCGTATTGCTGTTGCTCGCTGTTGTGTTGGGCCGGCGCGTGGTCAATCGTCTCAAGCTGCTTATTGCCGCCATGGACGACCTGGCGGCAGGCGAGGGCGACCTCACCAAGCGTGTGCAGATCAACAGCAAGGACGAAATCGGTGATATGGCTTCGGCGGTCAATCGCTTTGTGGATAAGTTGCAGCCCATCGTGCGTGAGGCGGGCGATGTGGCCCAGCGTACCGGTGTGGAAATCGGCGCCATGACATTGCGTAACGCGGGCGCCGACGCGGCAGCGGGTTTGCAGCGCGACGAGGTTGCAGAGAGCTTGCGCGCACTTTCGCAAATGGC
The DNA here is from genome assembly GCF_023127835.1 of Pseudomonas sp. B329. Classification (NCBI taxonomy): domain Bacteria; kingdom Pseudomonadati; phylum Pseudomonadota; class Gammaproteobacteria; order Pseudomonadales; family Pseudomonadaceae; genus Pseudomonas; species Pseudomonas sp. B329. Next base: position 27,191 of record NZ_SPKP01000011.1, read on the forward strand.
TGACGAGGCCCAGGCCGAAAGTCACGCCATGCAAGCGGCCTTGCAGCAGGTGGTGGATATTCGCCAGGCCACGGATGAGAACTCGCGCACCTCGGCTGAGGTCGGCAGCTTGATCGAGGCGTTGGCGGGGCAGGTGCAGGCTGGCTCCCAGGTAATTGAGCGGCTGGCGCAGCAAAGCGAGCAGATCGAAGTCGTGCTCACCGTGATCCACGGTATCGCCGAGCAAACCAATTTGCTTGCCCTGAATGCGGCTATCGAAGCGGCGCGGGCGGGCGAGACTGGACGTGGCTTTGCGGTGGTGGCGGACGAAGTGCGTGCGCTGGCCAGCAAGACCCAAAGCTCCACAGGCGACATCCAGGCGCATATCGTGGCGTTGCAACAGGGCGCGCGTGAGGCGGTGGAAACAATCGGCAAGGCTGGCCGCCAGGCCAATGAGGGCTTGCTGGTGTTGCGCGACAGTGTGCGTTTGCAGCAGACAGTACAAGCGTCGGTGGAGCAGGTGCACGCCGCGATTGGTCTGGCGACGCGTGCGGCTGAGCACCAGGCTCAGGGCGCCCATGCGGTGCGTGGGCGGGTGGAAGTGATCCATGCCCAGGCCGAGCGTGCGGCGCAGGCTGTGGTGGAGACGACGGCCAGTGGCAAGGTGCTGGATGGGTTGGCGGCGCAGTTGAAGGCGAGCCTGGGGCAGTTCCGGGCTTAGTGGTGTCCATACCGGCCTCATCGGGAGCAAGCCCCCTCCCACACTTGATTTGCGAACACATTCAAATGTGGGAGGGGCGGTGCGACGATTCGACTTGCCCCCGATAGCGGTCTCAGCGACTCAGATACATCCGAGTCGTAAGTAGATACACCGGCAACCCCGACACCAATATCAACAACGCTGCATACGGTGCCGCCGCCGCAAACTCCACATTCGAAGTATGCGCCCACACGGCCGTCGCCAAGGTATTCAACCCGGTCGGGCTCAGAAGCAAAGTCGCCGTCAATTCCTTCATCGCATCCAGAAACACCAGCGCAAATGCCGCCCCTAACGCCGGGAAGATAATCGGCAACGTCACTCGGCAAAACGCACTGAACGACGAAGCGCCCAACGTGCGCGCCGCCTCCTCCAGTTGTGGTGCCGCTTTGTTCAAGGCCGTACGAATCGGCGCCTGGGCCAATGGCAAAAACAGCAACGCATAAGCGATCAGCAACAACGCCGAGGTCTGGTACAGCGCGGGCACGTAATGCAGCGCGAAATACACCAGTGTCAGTGCAATCACCAGGCCGGGCAGGGCGTGTAGCAGGTAAGGCAGGCGTTCGGCCCACAGTGCCAACTGGCCTTTGTAGCGCACCACCAGCAAACCTACGGGCACCGCCAGTACCAGGCACAACGCCGCGCCTCCCAGCGACAAGGCAAGTGAGGAGAGCAACGCCTCGCCAATTTCAGCCAGTGGAAACGCGGCGGAAGATCCGACGGCCAACCAATAACCGAGCATCCCCAGTGGAATGCCGCTGCCAATGATCGCCAGCGCCAGGCAATACACCTGCCCCAATGGTGCCCACTTGCCCAGCCGGACCTGCTCGGCATGTCGCGCCGCGCCCTGGCCAATGCGCACGTGTCGGCCTTTGCCACGCACGCGCAACTCCAGCCACAGCAAGGTCAGGCACATCACCAGCAACACCGCCGAGAGCATCGCGGCATTGGCGTTGCTGAATTCCAGTTCGAATTGCTGGTAGATCGCGGTGGTAAAGGTCTGCAGGCCGATGATCGACAAGGCCCCGAACTCCACCAGCATGTGCAGGGCTATCAGGAGTGCCCCGGCCAATAGCGACGGCCATAGCAGCGGTAAGGTGACGCGAAAGAACACGCCCCAGCGATTCAGTCCCAGGGTGCGCGCGGACTCTTCCAGGGACGGGTCAAGGTTGCGCAAGGTTGCTGCCACCGGTAGAAATACCAGCGGGTACTTGGACAGACTCATCACCAGAATCGCGCCACCGAGCCCTTCGAAGCTCGCGCTCAGGGACACCCAGGTAAAGCTGCTGACAAACGCAGGTACCGCAAACGGCAGGCACAGGATTACGCCCCAGATCCTTCGTCCCGGCAGGTTGCTGCGTTCCAGTAGCCAAGCCAGGGACAGGCCGATCACACCACAGGTCACGGTCACGCCGACCATCAGCGCGAGGGTGTTGCGCAGCAGGCCAAACACATAAGGCCGCCACAGCAGATGCACCGCCTCTGCCCAGCCCGCTTGCCAGGCCTTGAGCCCGACATACGCCAGCGGCAGCAGGCTCAGGCCCACTAGCAGCAGTACCGGCAGCAACAGCCAGATCGACGGCCGTTTGCGCCGTGGGCTGAATGCCCCGGCCGTTAGCGAGGCGGTCATCAGTTCAAGCCAACATCACGTTCCAGCTCCAGCGCTTCCTCGGCGTTGCCAAGGTCGGCTGGGGTGACTTTCGGCGGCTGCAGCTCGCTGAAGGGCTTGAGGCCACGGTTGGATTGCATGCCCTTGCGCAGCGGGTACTCGGCCGAGGTGTTGGTGATCACGCGCTGGCCTTCTTCACTGGCCATGAATGCCAGCAGTTGCTGAGCTTCTTTGGGGTGTTTGCTGGATTTCAGTGCGGCAGCGGAGGATACGGTGATCAGGCCGCCAGCATCGCCATCGGTGAAGTAGTGCAGTTGGGAGTCCAGGTTGGTTTTTTCCTTTTTCAGGGCAAACCAGTAATAGTTGTTCACCAGCACGGTGGCCACTTCGCCATTTTCAACGGCCTTGAGGGCGACCATATTGTTGCTGTACACCTTGCCGAAGGCGCGCAGGCCGGTCAGCCACTCTTCGGCGGCTTCGCGACCGTGCAGTTTGATGATCGCCACGGCTTGTTCCTGGAAGGCACCGCTGGTGGGCACGAAGCCAACCTTGCCTTGCCACTCGGGGCCGGCGAAATCCAGGACGGATTTGGGCAGGTCCTTTTCAGCAATCAGTTTTGGATTGAACGCCACGACGCGGGTGCGTGCAGTCACGCCCATCCAATCACCATTACGACCGACGTAATCCTTGGGCAGCACGTCGAGGGTGCTGGCATCGATCTTCGCCAGCAAGCCTTGCTCGCCGAGTTTGTTCAGCGGCGGCGATTCTTCGGTATAGATCACGTCGGCGGGGGAGCGGTCACCTTCTTCGACGACCTGGCTGGCCAACTGATTGCTGCTGCCTTTGCGCACGTTGACGTGAATGCCGGTCTTGGCTTCAAAGGCTTTGGCGAGTTCATCGCCGACTTCCTTGTGTTGGCCGTTGTACAAGGTCAGGGCGATCTTGTCGGCAGAATAGGCGGCGGGCGAGAGCAGGGTCAGGCTGAGCAGGGTGAGGCTCAGGCCGCGCAGAAGGGATGTTTTGAGACGGTTATCGCGGATCATCATCCGAAGTGTTCCTCGCTATATGCAACAAATCATTGCAAGGATAAACGATAAAACTTCTCAAGTGCGGACGAGGGGGGGAAATCGCTGGGGAGTTTTTCGAGCGTCAGAAACGAAAAAACCCGCTTTCGCGGGTTTGATCTGAATTTGGTGCCCAGGAGAAGACTCGAACTTCCACGACCTTGCGATCACCAGCACCTGAAGCTGGCGTGTCTACCAATTTCACCACCTGGGCATTATCTAACAACGTTGCCGCTGTTGATGGGGCGAACTATACGGCGGGCTTTTTGATCTGTAAACCCCTGATTCGAAAAATATAAATCAATTTTTCCGTTAAAAATCAAAGGTCTGAAACGAAAAAACCCGCTTTCGCGGGTTTGATCTGAATTTGGTGCCCAGGAGAAGACTCGAACTTCCACGACCTTGCGATCACCAGCACCTGAAGCTGGCGTGTCTACCAATTTCACCACCTGGGCATTATCTGACAACGTTGCCGTCGTCGATGGCGCGCACTATACGGAGCGATATTTGAGCTGTAAACCCCTGCCATGAAAAAACCCTGGAAAATTTCGCCAGTGGTCGTGCAAGGTGCGCGGTGGGGGGGCGTAAAGGTCTTTTAAACGCTTGTTGATACCTGAAATTTCCCGTTTCAATACGCGTATGCCAAACTAACCCACATATAGACAAGGTGAAAACTCTCTAATGGCCGATTGGCAGTCCCTCGATCCCGAGGCCGCTCGTGAAGCGGAAAAATATGAAAACCCTATTCCTAGCCGCGAACTGATCCTGGCGCACCTCGCCGATCGTGGTTCGCCTGCTAGCCGCGAGCAGTTGGTCGAAGAATTCGGTCTGACCACCGAAGACCAGCTCGAAGCCCTGCGCCGCCGTCTGCGTGCGATGGAGCGCGATGCTCAATTGATCTACACCCGTCGTGGCACTTACGCGCCGGTAGACAAGCTCGACCTGATCCTGGGCCGCATTGCCGGCCATCGTGACGGTTTCGGCTTCCTGATCCCGGATGACGGCAGTGACGATCTGTTCATGAGCCCGGCGCAAATGCGCCTGGTGTTCGATGGCGACCGCGCCCTGGCGCGGGTTTCCGGCCTGGACCGTCGCGGTCGTCGCGAAGGCGTGATCGTCGAAGTGGTGTCCCGTGCCCACGAGTCCATCGTCGGCCGTTACTTCGAAGAAGGCGGCATCGGCTTTGTGGTTCCGGATAACCCGAAGGTGCAGCAGGAAGTGCTGATCACCCCCGGCCGCAACGGTGCCGCCAAGGTCGGCCAGTTCGTCGAGGTGAAAATCACCCATTGGCCAACGGCGCGCTTCCAGCCCCAGGGCGATATCGTTGAAGTGGTCGGCAACTACATGGCGCCCGGCATGGAAATCGACGTTGCGCTGCGCACCTACGATATTCCTCACGTCTGGCCTGATGCCGTGCTCAAGGAAGCCGCCAAGCTCAAGCCGGAAGTCGAAGAGAAAGACAAAGAAAAACGCATCGACCTGCGTCATCTGCCGTTCGTCACCATTGACGGCGAAGATGCCCGCGACTTCGACGATGCGGTCTACTGCGAAGCCAAGCCTGGCAAGCTGCGCCTGTTCTCCGGCGGCTGGAAGCTGTACGTCGCGATTGCCGACGTGTCCAGCTACGTGAAGATCGGTTCGGCCCTGGATAACGAAGCCCAGGTGCGCGGCAACTCCGTGTACTTCCCTGAGCGCGTGATCCCGATGCTGCCTGAGCAGCTGTCCAACGGCTTGTGCTCCCTGAACCCGAAAGTCGACCGTTTGGCCATGGTGTGCGAGATGACCATCTCCAAAACCGGCGAAATGACCGACTACCAGTTCTACGAAGCGGTGATTCACTCCCAGGCACGCCTGACCTACAACAAGGTCAGCACCATTCTGGAAACACCGAAGACCAGCGAAGCCAAGGCCCTGCGTACCGAGTACGCTGGCGTGGTCCCACACCTCAAGCAGTTGTACTCGCTGTACAAGGTGTTGCTGGGCGCCCGTCATACCCGTGGCGCGATCGATTTTGAAACCCAGGAAACCCGGATTGTTTTCGGTTCCGAGCGCAAGATCGCCGCTATCACCCCGACCACCCGTAACGACGCGCACAAGTTGATTGAGGAATGCATGCTGGCGGCCAACGTGGCCACTGCCGAGTTCCTGAAGAAGCACGAAATTCCTGCGCTGTACCGCGTCCACGACGGCCCGCCGCCGGAACGTCTGGAAAAACTGCGCGCCTTCCTTGGTGAGCTTGGCCTGTCCCTGCATAAAGGCAAGGACGGCCCGACGCCCAAGGATTACCAGGCTCTGCTGGCCAGCATCAAGGATCGTCCGGATTACCACGTGATTCAGACCGTGATGCTGCGCTCCCTGAGCCAGGCGGTGTACAGCGCCGATAACCAGGGCCACTTTGGCCTCAACTACGAGGCGTACACCCACTTCACGTCGCCGATCCGTCGTTACCCGGATTTGCTCACGCACCGGGCGATCCGCAGCGTGATCCACTCCAGGCAGAACACCCCGCACGTCAAGCGCGCCGGTGCCATGACCATTCCGAAGGCGCGGATCTATCCGTACGACGAGGCGGCCCTGGAGCAGTTGGGCGAGCAGTGCTCCATGAGCGAGCGCCGCGCCGACGAAGCCACCCGCGACGTAGTGAACTGGCTCAAGTGCGAGTTCATGAAGGATCGCGTGGGCGAATCGTTCCCGGGCGTGATCACTGCTGTGACGGGCTTTGGTCTGTTCGTGGAACTGACCGACATCTACGTCGAGGGCCTGGTGCATGTCACCGCCTTGCCGGGTGACTACTACCACTTCGATCCTGTGCACCACCGTCTGGCGGGCGAGCGCACCGGTCGCAGCTTCCGCTTGGGCGATACCGTCGAAGTGCAGGTCATGCGCGTCGATCTGGACGAACGCAAGATCGATTTCGGTATGCCTGACAAGCCCGCTGAGCCGGCTGGCCGCAAAAAGCGTGGCAGCGAAACCGCAGCGCCGGCTTCCAAAGGCAAGGCCACTGGCGCGAAGACGGCTGCCGAGCCTGCACCTGCCAAGTCGGGGCGTCGCTCTTCCGCCAAGGACAAGGCTCCTGAAGCCTACCGCCCAAGCGATGCTGCGGCGAAAAACGCCGAGCTGCGCAAGAGCCGCGAGTTGAAGCAGCAGCTGCTCAACGAAGCCAAAAGTGGTGGTAAAGCGGCGTCTGGGGGAAAGTCCCAAGGGGCGGAAAAACCGTCGAGCAAGCCAAGTAAACATCGTAAAGGCCCGCCCAAAGCGGGCTCTGCCCCCGCGAAAAGCGGCGGGTCGCGCAAACCTAAGGCCAAGTCATGAGTCTGGAAAAAATCTACGGCGTGCACGCCGTAGAAGCACTGCTGCGTCATCACCCCAAGCGGGTCAAGCAGGTTTGGTTGGCCGAAGGCCGCAGTGAGCCGCGTGTGCAGGCGCTGGTCGAACTGGCCACCCAAAACAAGGTTGCCATCGGCCAGGCCGAGCGTCGTGAAATGGACGTGTGGGTTGAAGGTGTACACCAGGGCGTGGTCGCGGACGTCAGCCCGAGCCAGGTATGGGGCGAGGCGATGCTCGACGAGCTGCTCGACCGTACCGAAGGCGCGCCTCTGTTGCTGGTACTGGACGGCGTGACCGACCCGCACAACCTCGGCGCCTGCCTGCGTTCGGCAGATGCTGCCGGCGCGCTTGCAGTGATCGTGCCTAAAGACAAGTCTGCAACCTTGACGCCGGTGGTGCGCAAAGTGGCTTGCGGCGCGGCAGAAGTGATTCCGCTGGTGGCCGTGACCAACCTGGCGCGCACCCTGGAGAAACTCCAGCAGCGCGGCCTGTGGGTCGTGGGTACGGCAGGCGAGGCCGAGGTCAGCATTTATGACCAGGACTTGACCGGCCCGACCATCCTGATCATGGGCGCCGAAGGCAAAGGCATGCGTCGTTTGACCCGTGAGCATTGCGATTATCTGGTGCACTTGCCGATGGCCGGTAGCGTCAGCAGCCTGAACGTATCGGTGGCGACGGGCGTGTGCCTGTTTGAAGCCCAGCGTCAGCGTGGTGCCAAGGTCAAAGCCAAGAAGTAATCCCGAGCCTGGCACAGAACCAAAATGTGGGAGGGGGCTTGCTCCCGATAGCGGTGGGTCAGTTACAGATGATGTGACTGAACTCCCGCAATCGGGAGCAAGCCCCCTCCCACATTTAATTTTGTGGTGTTTGGAAAGTTGTTCAAATAATCACCAATCACCTTGCGCCGCTTCTCCCCCTTCTCTACAATTGCGCCCCTTGCCTTCCTGGCAGGCACCGATGTGCCTCCCCTACGGCAAGATCCATAAGTGTCATTCACTCCTTGTCTGACCGTTTTTGAGCGGCAGGCTACAACCCGTAAGGAGCATTCATGCGTCATTACGAAATCATCTTTTTGGTCCACCCGGATCAAAGCGAGCAAGTCGGCGGCATGGTTGAGCGTTACACCAAGCTGATCGAAGAAGACGGCGGCAAAATCCACCGTCTGGAAGATTGGGGCCGTCGTCAACTGGCCTACGCAATCAACAATGTTCACAAGGCTCACTACGTGATGCTGAACGTTGAGTGCACTGGCAAGGCCCTGGCCGAGCTGGAAGACAACTTCCGCTACAACGATGCAGTGATCCGTAACCTGGTCATCCGTCGCGAAGAAGCCGTTACCGGCCAATCCGAGATGCTCAAGGCTGAAGAAAACCGCAGTGAGCGCCGTGAGCGTCGCGACCGTCCTGAAGAAGGCGCTGATGATAGCGCTGATGACAGTGACAACAGCGATAACGCTGACGAGTAATCCACGGACCTTATTAAGGAGCCTATCAAATGGCACGTTTCTTCCGTCGTCGTAAATTCTGCCGCTTCACCGCTGAAGACGTGAAAGAGATCGATTACAAAGATCTCAACACTCTGAAAGCTTACGTATCCGAGACCGGCAAAATCGTTCCAAGCCGTATCACCGGTACCAAAGCACGTTATCAGCGTCAGCTGGCCACCGCTATCAAGCGCGCCCGCTTCCTGGCCCTGCTGGCCTACACCGACAGCCACGGCCGCTGAGACCGGGCAGTCGACAAGTAGTAAGGGATTGAATGCATGCGCGCCTTAGCTGAGTTCATCATGCGCGGTCGCGTGCAGGCCACTCTGGTAGTGGCTGGCTGTGCGGCATTGCCGTTGCTTTATTGGTTGGGTGCTGCCGCAGGTTGCCTTGTGCTGCTGCGGCGCGGTTTGAAGGACGCCCTTGGCGTTCTTGCCCTGGGTTTGTTGCCGGCCTTGATCTGGTGGCTGCAAATGGGTGATCCACGGGTACTTCTGGTACTGCTGGGGTCATCGAGCCTTGCGTTGGTTCTGCGCGCAAGTGAGTCCTGGGTCCGTACGCTGCTGGTCAGCGTGGCATTGGGGTTGGTGTACTCAGTGATGCTTGGCGCGGCTTTCCGCCCGCAAATCGAGGCGCTGTCGCAGGAGATCGTCAAGATCCTGCCACTGGCTCTCGGGGATCTCTACCAGCAGTTGTCGGTAGATGAGCGAGCGCGGTTTGCGTCACTGATTGCCCCGGTCCTGACCGGCCTGATTGCGGCATTGTTGCAGGTCGTCAGCGTGCTGAGCCTGATTCTTGGGCGTTATTGGCAGGCGTTGTTGTACAACCCGGGTGGTTTTGGTCGCGAGTTTCGCAGTATCAGAATCCCTGCGGGGCCGGCGATGTTGCTGCTGGCGTGCATGGTTGTCGGACCGAACTTCGGTCCACAGATGGCCTTGCTGGCGCCGATTTGCAGCGTACCGCTGGTGTTTGCCGGGCTGGCCCTGATTCACGGGCTGGTTGCGCGAAAGCGCCTGGCCAGGTTCTGGCTGGTGGGGTTGTACGTCACGCTGTTGCTGTTCATGCAGCTGATCTATCCGTTACTCGTGGTTCTGGCCATTGTCGACGGCCTGATTGATTTTCGCGGACGTCTGGCGTCGAAAGATGCCGATAGCGCGAACGGTGAAGGTTAAAAGTTAGAGGATTTTCACATGCAACTGATCCTTCTGGAAAAAGTCGCCAACCTGGGCAACCTGGGCGACAAAGTGAACGTTAAGGCCGGCTACGGTCGTAACTACCTGCTGCCATACGGCAAAGCCACCGCTGCAACCGCTGCCAACCTGGCTGCGTTTGAAGAGCGTCGTGCTGAGCTGGAAAAAGCCGCAGCAGACAAAAAAGCTTCGGCCGAAACTCGCGCTGCCCAACTGGCTGAGCTGGAAGTGACTATCACTGCCACCGCCGGTGACGAAGGCAAGCTGTTCGGTTCGATCGGCACCCACGACATCGCTGATGCACTGACCGCCTCCGGCGTTGAAGTGCAGAAGAGCGAAGTTCGTCTGCCGAACGGCACCATCCGCAACGTAGGCGAATTCGACGTAGCCGTGCACCTGCACGCCGAAGTTGAAGCCACCGTACGCGTTGTCGTGGTAGCAGCTTAAGTCGCACCTAACTGACTGGCACCTCGCGTGTCAGCCGGTTAACATCGGGCACGATCCTGTTTACAGGTCGTGCCTTTTGTTTTTCTACACACCCTTAAATTCCAAGTGGCCATGAACGAAATCTCCGCTCCTGAGCAATACGATCTGCAAACCGCTGCCCTGAAGGTGCCGCCGCATTCCATCGAGGCCGAACAGGCCGTGCTCGGTGGCTTGATGCTGGACAACAACGCCTGGGAACGCGTGCTGGATCAAGTCTCGGACGGTGACTTCTATCGCCATGACCACCGCCTGATCTTCCGCGCCATCGCCAAGCTGGCCGACCAGAACTCACCGATCGACGTGGTGACCCTGGCCGAGCAGCTGGACAAGGAAGGCCAGACCTCCCAGGTTGGCGGGCTGGGCTACCTCGGTGAACTGGCGAAAAACACGCCGTCCGTCGCCAACATCAAGGCCTATGCGCAGATCGTCCGCGAGCGCGCCACCCTGCGCCAGTTGATCGGCATCAGCACCGAAATCGCCGACAGCGCCTTCAACCCGGAAGGCCGTACCGCCGCCGAGATCCTTGATGAAGCCGAACGCCAGATCTTCCAGATCGCCGAAGCGCGGCCCAAAACCGGTGGCCCGGTCAGTGTCAACGACCTGCTGACCAAGGCTATCGACCGTATCGATACCTTGTTCAACACCGACGCGGCCATTACCGGTATTTCCACCGGCTACACCGACCTCGACGAAAAGACCAGCGGCCTGCAGCCGTCCGACCTGATCATCGTCGCCGGCCGTCCGTCCATGGGTAAGACCACCTTTGCGATGAACCTGGTGGAAAACGCCGTACTGCGCAGCGACAAGGCGGTATTGGTGTACTCCCTCGAAATGCCAGGCGAATCGCTGATCATGCGTATGCTTTCGTCCCTGGGTCGTATCGACCAGACCAAAGTGCGTTCCGGCCAGTTGGAAGACGACGATTGGCCGCGTTTGACCTCGGCTGTCAACCTGCTCAATGACCGCAAGCTGTTCATCGACGACACGGCCGGTATCAGCCCGTCCGAGATGCGTGCGCGTACCCGCCGCCTGGTACGTGAACACGGCGATATCGCCCTGATCATGATCGACTACCTGCAGTTGATGCAGATTCCCGGTTCCAGCGGCGATAACCGTACCAACGAGATTTCCGAAATCTCCCGGTCCCTCAAAGCCCTGGCCAAGGAATTCAACTGCCCGGTGGTGGCGCTGTCCCAGCTCAACCGCTCCCTGGAACAACGCCCCAACAAGCGTCCGGTGAACTCCGACTTGCGTGAATCCGGAGCGATCGAGCAGGACGCCGACGTGATCATGTTCGTGTACCGCGACGAGGTGTACCACCCCGAAACGGAACACAAAGGCATTGCCGAGATCATTATCGGCAAGCAGCGTAACGGCCCGATCGGCTTTATTCGCCTGGCGTTCATCGGTAAGTACACGCGCTTCGAGAACCTGGCGCCGGGCAGTTACAACTTCGACGACGACGAGTAACCGTTGGCCGAGTCACTCGGCCAGGATTTGTCGAGTCAGTGTCTGGATCAGCTCGGCTTCTTCAATCGCAAGCAGGGCCTGCTGGCTATCGGTTTGCTCCTTGTAGGCCGCTTTCGACAGTAAACCGGCGGTAAGACTATCGCGTAGTGCCTCAAGTCGTTCCTGAAAGGGCTGACGCTGCGCTTCGAATTGCGCCTGGTATTTGTTGGTTATATAGACCTGCCAGAACTCTCTGGAAAGTAGCGCCTGGAATTCCTCGGGTGAATTATCCAGTGCCACTATTTTTTCATAGGCGCTGTCTAGCATGCCCTGTGTGACTCCACCCATATGGGTGTATGCCGTCCGCTGAGGCTGCCCAGGCAGTTGGAGGCGGTCTTTAAGGCCGTAGCGATAAGCCAGTCTGATCTCGACCTCCTCGCCCAGGCGCAGGCGATGCGGGCGCTTCGCTTCTTCCGATACCGTCGGATCGTTGACAATCGTTTCGCTGCGCAGGATGTCGGCTGAGGCGATTTTGTCCACTTCATGCAATCGGAACAGGCTTCTGGACAATGCCGATAACGGCTTGCCTTGTGACTGATCCATCGCCTGACTTTGGGCCCTGTATACCAGGACTGCGGTTTCCAGGTTGCCGAACGAGAAGGCCGCTCGGTCGCAGCACGCAGGTTCGCCGGCTCGATCGAAGATTTCTTTGCGCAACTGTTCGGACTCCGAACTGTTTTCGGTAATAGCGTCGATCAACTCCCAGACTCTTCGCCGATGATCCTCCTGGCCCGTACCCAGTTGCTCTAGACGCTTGAGCAGGTCGAAGAAGGGATCCGCCCCCTGCTGTTCGCGTAGCGTAGTCCATTGCGATCGCCTGGCCGAAACCTGAGCTGAGTCCAATCCCTTGGTCAAGCGTCGAAACGACTCGTCGCCCCGATTTCTAAAGAGTGCTGGCGGTCTGTTTAGCGTGGATGTGACCACTAAACGGTTTGGCTGCCCCACTTCGGCGAGTCCGGCTGTGATCAACCGGGCTGCGTAACGCCTGACCCGTGCCAACGTTTGATCGGACAACGGATTACCGGTGACAGAGGTCAAGTTATTGAGCCGTGCCGAACGGGGCAGGAGCGCGTCTGTAGGCGCGATGACGGAGTCAGGAATCTCTGTTATCTGATTGGCACTCAGGTCGATCGTGTCCAGTAGCGGTTGCTCTGCCAGGCCGGTCGGCCATGTCTCAATGCCTGTACCCGACAGATCAATCGAGCGGATGTCGGGCATCTGGCTGAAGTCGGGTGTCACGCCTAGTTGTTGGTTTCCCTGTAATACGAGGCCTCTGAGCGTGATGCGTTCCGCCAGGATGCGGGCGGTGTCCGGGGTCAGGCGAATCCGGTTGTTCTGCAGATATAAACGGGTGAGCCCATGCATTTCGCCCAAGGCTGGAGGAAGGTCCCTGAGCTGATTATCTGCCAGGTCGAGCCAGCGTACGTGTCGGTATCGTGTCAGGAAGCTTTCTGGAGAAACGCTTAGGTACATGTTGTTCAGTTTGAGTGAGCCTACGTGGCTGAAGTCCACGTCCAGGTCCGGCAGACTCGGCAGCCTCAGGCCACTGAGATCGAGTTCCAGGCCAATCGGTGTGCCGTCCTTGGCCAGCATCTGCGGTGTTTCCTGTCTCCAGCAACTCAAAATGCGTTCCAGGGCGATGTTACGATCGTCCCAAGTCACTGCATTGGTTGCGAGTTGGCCAGAGCGAACATAACCCTGGCGGCGAACACCGCCTGAAAACGCCCAGGCGTCCAGTTGGGTTTGGAGCTTATGGAACTCAAGTTCGAGTCTGTCCAACTCTGCCGCCACTGTTCCTTTGGGCAAGCTCCAAAGAAACTCCCTAGCCTGCTTGAGGGTCTTGCCCGGATATAGCCGCTGATACCTTTCTATCCTGGGGTTACCCGAGTCAAACGCGCTGTCAATTGCGTCTTTGATCAGGTCCGGATGGTTTTCATGCAGATTGCGCCAGTAGCTTTCGAATTTTCTCCAGTATTGAGAGGGAAAGTCATTGCCTCGTAGCTGGGTGACGTTATTGATCCGGACGATGGTTTCCAACTGGTCGGCCGGCGGTTTCAGGTAGGTTTCGGGAACTGCACGCAGTTTGTTATTGAGCAAGTTGAGGCTTTTCAGGTTGGTCTGACTCAGTAGGCCGGCGGGCCACTGATCAATCTTTGTACTGCTGAGGTCCAGTGTTTGCAGTTTCGACATACCGCTGAAGTCGGGCGTTATCCCCAGCGGGTTTTCCGATAGATCGATATGTTCAAGCTGGGTAAGGCCGGCCAATTTTTCAGCACTGGGTACATCCAGCCTGATCTGGTTCGAACTCAAGTTCAGCGTGGTCAATTGACTCATGTTGCCGATCGCGGTGGGGAGTTTGTCGAGCTTGGAGTGTGTGATGCTCAGTCGCTCCAGGTTGGAGAAATTGCCCATGAACGTATCCGTCGCATCCGACCAGTTAATCGACACAAGATCCAACTCCCGCACGTGGCTGAAGTCGGCTTTCAACCCGGGAAGCGCGGAGGTGCCTGACGGCATTGTGAATGATGTCCCGGTCTCACGACGCCAGCAGCGCTTGATCTCATCGGTAGCAAGCTTGGCCCAGCTTGTAGATTCGGAAGCGTTTGCATGTCGCCATGCCTTCAACTCCCTGCTGAGGTTTCTGTACTCGGCTTCTCGTCTATCCAGCCCGCCAGCAATGTCATTGCCAAGAGACTGGATAAACGCGTTGATCTGTCCTTCGTCAAATGACGGGAACAAGCTGTGTACCCGACGCTGCGGGCTGCGCAGTTGATTTAAGGCTGCGCTGGCACTGTCGGCCAATTGCCGGAAGAACGACCAGTCATGCCTCTCGCCTCGTACGCCCCCCGGTGCGCCGACGATGGCGCTGACCCAGACATTGGCGGCGTTGCGCCTGATGGCGTGGCTTGCACCGAGGCGACTGCTGTTGTAGACGTTAGCCGCGTCCATCGCCACGGGATCGCCAGGTTTGACGATGCGCCAGACTTTGCCTGCCGCCGAGGAAGCATCGCGGTCGAGCATGACTTGATAGGTGCCGCCGTCGATCGTCACGTATTGACGCCCGCTCAGGGCATGAACGCCGTCTGCATCGGCATTGTCCGGCACCTGCTTGTGGAGTATCCGCAAACCACTGATGCTCTGGTTCGATAGCGGCGACTCCCGCGATTGTGTGAGGAATTCTGGCAGGTGCGCCTGCTGTACGCGCGCTTGCTCAAGCACGTCCTGAGCCAGCACGGCGGTGTCGTGGCGACCAAGGCCCAGCTCATTGCGTTGGGTTTCGGTGAGAGTGCGCAAGGTGGCACCGAGTAAGCTGTTTTCCCCGACGGCCGCCGTTTTCAGATCGCCACTGTCCGGTCGGTAGCCAGCATATTCAGTGCCGGACTTGACCAACATGACGAAGCTGTCTGCGTCTTCGCTCCCATAGGTGTCCAGCAGGGATCCTCGACGGATGGTCCGCCCGGTCTGATCGGTAGAGCCTTGATACACCTGCACGCCGACATCGCTTGGCCAACCTGGCAAGAGCGTCAGCAGGTTGCAGAACAGGGCTTCACTGTGCGCGTTGAGGCCGAGGCCGCTTGGGTCCGAAAGTGCGTTGAGCGCCTCAGTGATGATGCTTTGTTGAAGACTTTTGTGAATGGCCTCGCGTACCGGAGCTTCCAGGAAGGAGTACAGGCCGACGTCGCGTAATGAGGGATGACGACGCAGCAAGTCTGCAGCCATTGCCCGTGAAAGGTCCGGAAAGCGACGCCGCAACAGGCCGATTGCCAGGTCATCACTGGTGGGCTGGCCGGACAGCGCCGTGGGTGCAAACCGAGCTGCTGAATTTTTTGCATTCAGGTGGTCGCGCGGTTGGCCGTCGCGTAACGCCTCATACACAGCGGCTTGATGTGCTTGAAGGTGTGTCGCTATTTTTTTTCTCAGCTCGAGCAATCGGCTCGCCAGGTGTTGGTCTTCACTGCTGTGGCCTGTCTTACCCAACCTGCTATTGGGGACGAGCCGTTCATGTTCCTGCAATACCTGTTGCATGAGCGAGCCCACCGGCGAGCCAAATGCCAGTGCCAGGTAACGATCGCGGCCGTCCTGGCGTAGTTCGATTGTGGCCAAGGGCTGTGTGTTGCCCGCGAGCACCGGTGCGTGGCTGGACAGCAAGGTTTTGCCGTCAGGGGCATACAGTTTGATCGTGCAGGTGCCCAGGTCGGCCAGTAGCGCAGGCATGACCTGATCGGCAATGGGCGGCAGCGGGCCATCGCTCTGCCTGAGCGCCGCTTGTAACTGGGTGAGCCCTTCGCGCAGTTGCTGATTCTCTATGGCCTGCGTCAGTGCGACGGGCGCGCGCCGGCGATCGAACCAGATATCCAGCAGATCCTGGCGATCCACCCGCGCGACATCCAGCGAGCGCTTACAAGCTGTCGGGCTCAGCGGCAGCTCGCTGGGCGAGATCATGTGCTGCAACAGTTGGGCTTCGTTCAGCGCACGGGTATCGATCGGGTCGAGTGTCCAGCGGTCATGCTTGGCTGAATAGGTAACGTAGGGCTGAATGCTTGAAGAACCGTGCATGTCCAGTTGATAGCGCCCGGAGATTTTTTCGAGGGTGACCTGGGCGAATCTGGTTTGGTTGTCGACCTGTAGCTTGATGTAGCTTCGGTTGTCCTTTTCAAACAGGCCTTGAGGGTTTTGTTCAACTCCCGACGGGTAGTTGGGGTCGATTTGTGTGTAGTCGTTGATGAACCACAACCCAGGCTTGCCGTTCGTGCCAAGAGCATAGTTGGGGTTACCCAGCGCGTTCATCAACTGACGGGTGCGGCGTGCAGACAACTTGGCTGCCGCCCCCTGCAAGCGCAGCCCCACCAGCAGGTCAAGGATGTCGCCGACAGCTTGCACCAGCTCGGCCTGCTGGCCTCGGCGCAGCGCCGCAATGGCAGACCAGGTCTGATAGACGAGGGCGCCCAGCATTGCGACCAACATGATTTTGCCCAAGCCCGTCACACCGCCGGGGAGGGGGATCAGCAGCATCGACAAGGTTTCGCTGACCAGATAGGTGGCCAACGCAACGGCGGCCTCCTGGTCGGCGAGTTTATTGGTGCGGGCCAGTCGGATAAGGTCCGATTGTATCGGCCACGCCTGGTGGATCGGCAAGGTGTGGGCGAGGCAACGGATGTCCGTGCCGATTTTTTCCACCGCCAGTTTTTGTCTGTTTGGGGTCTTGCTGGCGAACAGGTCATACAGGATTTTGGCATGCCAGGCGAGCTCGTCCCGGTTGACCTTCAGCGGTTTGATAAAGGCTCGCAGCTTTTCCTGATTGTTCAGGGAGATGGCCTTCATGAACCAACTGAAGTGTGCCAGCCCCACGTCGTTGCGGATCTGGTCCTGCAGCGAGTCCACGGCTTCTTGCCTGGAGGCATGTCGGCGTAACGCGCCATTGGGGCGGTCCGGGAAGTAGCTGTAGACGCAAGAGCCGTCGGGCGTGTCAAAGCGACGAGTAAAGAACGGCAGGGCAATCTTTTCGCCGCCGGCGTCCAGTTGGTAGAGGTCCCAATACACGCTGGTGTCGAACAGCCAGTCTTTAAGTTCATTGAATTCCCATTCGCTGATACTCCAGGACTCATTGGTGCGGTAGGCGTCCCTCAATGCGACCAGCAGCTTGGTGCTTTGCAGGCCGAATAGCGGATTGGACAGACGCTTCTTGAACTCTTTTTCGATGTAGTCGCTGATGCGCGTGCCGATGTCCACGCTCCTTGCGACGGCCACGAACGCTTTGACGCTGATGACGTTGCCGCTGATAGAGCTGGCGCGTTGTTCTTCGGTGGAGAAATACGCAGTAAACCCGAAGTTGCGATACGCCGCCTCCAGCAAGGTGATCGAGCGTTCGTACTCACGTATGCCCAGGTCCTCTTTGTAGATGCGCACGTTGTTGCCCAGGCGGTCGTTGGCGGGGAGGTCATCCTGGGAGGCCGGTAGCTGCCGGATCCGCGTCTTCAGGTAAGTGGTACGCGAGTTGATGACCGTGCCGGTTTTGCTCTTCAGCGCGCTGTCCAGAGCGTCGACCATTTGCTGGCTCAAGTCGTTGTAAAGATCTGTGAGGGCGTTGCCGAGGGTTTGCTCGCGCTCCACCAGATCCTTGCTCAGACGCAGGTATTCTTTTTGCTCGTCCACGCCCATTTTGCCCATGAAGGCATTTACGTTTTCCTGTATCAGTTGAAAGATCTGTTGTTCGGCCCAGCTTTCGTTGGTGAGTAATGCAGGTTGCTCTGCATCAAAGGTGACTGAGTTGGTCATGGTGTGTGCTCGGGAAGAGAGCGCTTGGCACAGCAGCGTGGCAGGCGCTCTGTTGGAAAGATTGAGCGACATTAGGGCCGGCAGTACCAGAAGAAGAGGTGCATAAAGCTGTGCGCTGAAAACGCCTGGTAGTTGCACCCTCAATGACGACGCGTGATCAGCGCGCCTATGTGGGCCTCGCCCCCCCAGCAAAACCGGGCTATAAGCACCGTCGGGCGCGGTGTGGCTAAAAGCCGACCATTGCCGTCGGAATTGGTCAAAATTTGTGCTATATTCCGCGCCCGCGATTTTTCATCTCAACACCGGTCACCGTCATGCAAACAGCCAAGCCGTTATTTGACTATCCCAAGTACTGGGCCGAATGTTTCGGTCCTGCGCCATTCCTGCCGATGAGCAGGGAGGAGATGGATCAGCTTGGCTGGGATTCCTGCGACATCATCATCGTCACCGGTGATGCGTATGTGGATCACCCATCGTTCGGCATGGCGATCATCGGCCGGCTGCTGGAGTCCCAGGGCTTTCGCGTCGGGATCATCGCCCAGCCGAACTGGCAGTCCAAAGACGACTTCATGAAGCTCGGCGAGCCGAACCTGTTCTTCGGCGTCGCGGCCGGCAACATGGACTCGATGATCAACCGCTACACCGCCGACAAGAAAATCCGCTCCGACGACGCCTACACCCCAGGCGGCATGGCCGGCAAACGCCCGGACCGCGCCAGCCTGGTGTACAGCCAGCGCTGCAAGGAAGCCTACAAGAACGTGCCGATCGTGCTTGGCGGCATCGAAGCTTCCCTGCGCCGCATCGCCCACTACGACTACTGGCAGGACCGGGTGCGCAACTCGATCCTGATCGACGCTACCGCCGATATCCTGCTGTACGGCAACGCCGAGCGCGCCATTGTCGAAGTCGCCCAGCGCCTGTCGTGGGGCCACAAGATCGAAGACATCACCGACGTGCGCGGCACCGCGTTCATTCGCCGTGATACACCCGCGGGCTGGTACGAAGTGGACTCCACGCGCATCGACCGTCCGGGCAAGGTCGACAAGATCATCAACCCGTACGTGAACACCCAGGACACCCAGGCCTGCGCCATCGAGCAAGAGAAAGGTCCGGTGGATGACCCGGAAGAAGCCAAGGTCGTGCAGATCCTGGCCAGCCCGCGCATGACCCGCGACAAGACTGTGATCCGCCTGCCGTCGGTGGAAAAAGTCCGCGGTGACGCGGTGCTCTACGCCCACGCCAACCGCGTGCTGCACCTGGAAACCAACCCAGGCAACGCCCGCGCCCTGGTGCAGAAGCATGGTGACGTGGACGTTTGGTTCAACCCGCCGCCCATCCCGATGACCACCGAAGAAATGGACTACGTGTTCGGTATGCCTTATGCCCGCGTGCCGCACCCTGCGTATGGCAACGAGAAGATCCCGGCCTACGACATGATCCGCTTCTCGGTAAACATCATGCGTGGCTGCTTCGGCGGCTGCACCTTCTGCTCGATCACCGAGCACGAAGGCCGCATCATCCAGAACCGTTCCGAAGAGTCGATCATTCGCGAAATCGAAGAAATCCGTGACAAGGTGCCGGGCTTCACCGGGGTGATCTCCGATCTCGGCGGGCCTACTGCGAACATGTACCGCATTGCCTGCAAGAGCCCGGAAATCGAATCCGCGTGCCGCAAGCCGTCGTGCGTGTTCCCCGGCATTTGCCCGAACCTGAATACCGACCACTCCTCCTTGATCCAGCTGTACCGCAGCGCCCGTGCATTGCCGGGTGTGAAGAAGATTTTGATTGCTTCCGGCCTGCGCTACGACTTGGCCGTCGAGTCGCCTGAGTACGTGAAAGAGCTGGTGACCCATCACGTGGGTGGCTACCTGAAGATCGCCCCGGAACACACCGAGGAAGGCCCGCTCAACCAGATGATGAAACCGGGCATCGGCAGCTATGACAAGTTCAAGCGCATGTTCGAGAAGTACACCAAGGAAGCGGGCAAGGAGCAGTACCTGATCCCGTACTTCATCGCCGCCCACCCGGGTACCACCGATGAAGACATGATGAACCTGGCCCTGTGGCTCAAGGGCAACGGCTTCCGTGCCGATCAGGTGCAGGCGTTCTACCCGTCGCCGATGGCCACCGCCACCGCGATGTACCACTCGGGCAAGAACCCGCTGCGCAAGGTCACCTACAAGAGCGACGCGGTGACCATCGTCAAGAGCGAAGAGCAGCGCCGTCTGCACAAGGCGTTCCTGCGTTATCACGACCCGAAAGGCTGGCCAATGCTGCGTGAAGCACTGACGCGCATGGGCCGCGCCGATCTGATCGGGCCGGGTAAAGACCAGTTGATCCCGCTGCACCAGCCGGCCACCGACAGCTACCAGAGCGCCCGTCGCAAGAACTCGACGCCGGCCGGCAGCCACAAGGTCGCCAAGGAAACCACCACCAGGATCCTTACCCAGCACACCGGCCTGCCGCCCCGTGGCAGCGACGGCAGCAACCCGTGGGACAAGCGTGAGCAAGCCAAGGCGGCTGCTCAGGCGCGTAACAAGCAGGCCGCCAAAGAGCGTGCCGATGCGGCCAAGGGCAAGGGCGGCAAGCCTGCGCGCAAGCCGGTAGTGCCGCGTTGATCATCGCTTGAATATGCAGAACGCCAGCCTCGTGCTGGCGTTTTGCTTTCTGGTCGAGGGTGAGCCTGTTTGGTAAGGTGGCGTCCATTAGATTGCTATCGCAGGCAAGCCAGCTCCCACACTTGGAATGCATTCCCCAGTGGGAGCTGGCTTGCCTGCGATGAGGCCGGTCTGGGCACTATTAATTTCAAGGAAGAACACTTATGGGCAACCCCTTGCTCAACATCGGCATGGACTCCAACCGCTCCCAGTTCATGGCGCGCCAGCGCATCGAAAGCCAGATCAACCTGCCGCGCCTGTTTGCGGCCATCGACGCCGATCCAGGTATCGTTGGCGCAGGCGTCGTATACATCGACGCCGACTTCAACGTCATTACCCTGCGCGAATTCAGGCCCATCTGCAGCATCAAGCCCAAGCGCATCATTTTGCGTGAAGCGCAGAAGTACATTGCGCCAACGCAGTTTGCTCAACATGTCGTGAGCAATCCTCGAGAATCGCGACTGATTGGCGAAGCCGTGAATACCGGAGTCTCCTGCTTTGGGGCTGTCATCAGTTGGGCTGCGATCGCCAGTGGAACAATTCTGGTGCCTTTCAGTGCCGGCGCCAGTTCCGTCATCGTTGTGGTGGGGTATGCGGCTGCCGGCGCAAGTTCGCTTCAGTGTTTCAACGGCATTGCCCGGACAGCGCTGGAAGTCGCTAAACCTGAGGTTAAAGACCGGCTCGACAGTGAAGGCTGGTACCAGAATGCTTCCATTGTGCTGGACGCAGTATCCCTGGCAGGCGTGGGCGCCTCGGCCCTGACGACGGTCAAGCTGGTTAGGGCCGCCACTGCATCGACGGGCAAGAGTCTGCGTGAAGTGCTTCGCGGTTTGAATCGCCAGGAAAGAGCCAAGCTGACGAAAGAGCTGCTGAGCATCAACCATCCCAGCTTGACCGCGAAGATGCTCAAATTGAGACAGGCATCGGGCGAACTCACCAAGCGTTTCACCCCTACGCAGCTCAAGCACAGCACAACTACCCAGATCAAAGACGTCCTAGGCGCAAGTGTTGGGTTCGGCGGGAGTGCGTACTCCGGGAACGTCAATACCATCGCGATAGGGTTGTATGAGGAAATAAACGAATGAGCGAGTTAATGACGCTGCGAGACTTTTTCAGGCATTACTTTCTGACGTTTATTGGCGGCGTATTCGCTGCGTACTTTTCGTTGGCGTTGGCTGTGGCGCTGGCGTTCGTCACCTATTTTCGTGATGCGCCGATGGCTCAAGTGGGGCTCAAGATCATGTCTGTCGGGGCGCTGCTCATTCTGTTGACGGTCCATAGTAACTTTATGATTTTGCGGGGCAGACCCTCCTGGGTGTGGGTAATGGTCGGTATCTACGTCGCCTGTCTACTGTTTGTCGTTCCGATGGCTCAATTCCGGCCTCACAAAGTTCTTTATGGGTTGGCGCTGTTATTCCCATTGCTCGGATTATTGACACTTAATAGCAAGGTTCAACGAGAGATGCGCACGAAACTCGTGGAAATCCGTCGCATTCGGCAGTCTGTCAAATCAACCGTCAGATCGAGTAGTCGCATGTGAAGGAGCCGCCTTCGATAAACAGATTCCTGGCGCGCTATTTCCCCGTATTCATGGGGACGATTTTCATGGCGATCTTCTCCGGCTCGGCTGCGGTTTCCATGGCTGGCGTGACCTATTTGCGCGGTGTTGATCCTGCGCTCAAGGCCAACTATTCAGTAGGCGCGATCCTGGTGCTAGTGGCAGTGCTTGTCTTTGGCAACGTCATGATCGCACGCGGCTATCCCTGGGCTACACGGCTGGTAGCGGCGTACTTGGGCGCTTGTCTGTTGTTCGCACTGCCAATGATTCAATACGATCTCAACAAGCTGGTCTATGGCTCGGCTGTACTCTTTCCACTGTTGGGGTTACTGCTGCTCAACAGCAAACGCCACCGCGAAATGCGCAAAAAACTGTCCGGGATACGCCATCTGCGCCAAGCCGCAATCGCAAAGCGCAAAGCCCGTTGATTGGGTAGATTCACCATCCACCCTCACACTAACGCCATAAATGTGTGCAGCTCTTGCACCGTGGTACGTACGTTGGCACCGTTTTAGTGCTGTACTGCACCGGGCTCCACGATAAAGCGCAATGACGGCCGCTGTGGCATAAGTCTTGCGCGCGTTGTACTCATGCCCAGGCTCGCAGGAGGCCGCCGTGTCGATACATGTCGCGTTGCACCACGTTACGCATTACCGCTACGACCGTGCTGTCGAACTCGGCCCACAAATTGTGCGCTTGCGCCCGGCAGCCCATAGCCGCACGCGGATCCTGTCTTACGCGCTGAAAGTGCTGCCCGAGCAGCATTTCATCAATTGGCAGCAAGACCCCCAGGGCAATTACCTGGCGCGCCTGGTGTTCCCGGAAAAAACCGACCAACTGCGCATCGAAGTCGATCTGGTCGCCGAGATGGCGGTGTTCAATCCGTTCGACTTTTTCCTGGAACCCTACGCCGAAAAAATCCCCTTCAGCTACGCCGCCGATGAGCAGCGCGAGCTGGCGCCGTACCTGGAAACCTTGCCGCTGACGCCAAGGTTTGCCGCCTACCTGGCCGGTATTGACCGCACACCCTTGCCTGCGGTGGATTTCCTGGTTGGGCTGAACCAGCGCCTGGCCGCCGATATCGGCTACCTGATCCGCATGGAACCGGGCGTGCAAACCCCGGAATTCACCCTGGAAAACGCTTCCGGCTCCTGCCGCGACTCGGCCTGGCTGTTGGTGCAATTGCTGCGCAATCTTGGTTTGGCGGCGCGATTTGTCTCTGGTTATCTGATTCAGCTCACCGCTGACGTCAAAGCCCTCGACGGCCCCTCCGGCACCGAAGTGGACTTCACCGACCTGCACGCCTGGTGCGAAGTGTATTTGCCCGGCGCTGGCTGGATCGGCCTGGATGCCACCTCCGGTTTATTTGCCGGTGAAGGGCATATCCCATTGGCCTGCAGCCCCGATCCATCGTCTGCCGCACCCATCAGTGGGTTGGTGGAACCGTGCGAATGCGAATTTACTCATGAGATGTCGGTGGAGCGTATATGGGAAGCCCCTCGGGTAACCAAGCCCTACACCGAAGAACAATGGCTGGCGATCCAGGCCCTGGGCCGACAGATTGACGGTGACCTGCTCAAGCATGACGTGCGCCTGACCATGGGCGGCGAGCCAACTTTCGTGTCCATCGACGATCCCGACGGCGCCGAATGGAACACCGCCGCCCTGGGGCCGGACAAGCGTCGCCTGTCCGCCGAGCTGTTCCAGCGCCTGCGCCGGCACTATGCGCCCCAGGGCCTGGTGCATTTCGGCCAGGGCAAGTGGTACCCCGGCGAGCAACTGCCGCGTTGGTCGCTCAATTGCTACTGGCGCCGCGATGGGGTGCCGGTCTGGCACAACAGTGCGCTGATCGCCGATGAGCAAGAGGACTATGGGGCTGACGGCGCGATGGCCGGACGTTTCCTGGCCAGCGTCGCCGAGCGTCTGAAGTTGCCGGCGCGCTTTGTGTTCCCTGCCTTTGAGGACAACTTCTACTACCTGTGGCGCGAAGGCACACTGCCGCAAAACGTTAGCGCCCAGGACCCGCGCTTAAGCGACGAACTGGAGCGCGAACGCCTGCGCAAAGTCTTCGTCCAGGGCCTGGACAAGGTCATCGGCCAAGTGCTGCCGTTGGCGCGCACCGCCGCCAATGATCGCTGGCAGAGTGGGCGCTGGTACTTGCGCGATGACCACTGCCGCCTGGTGCCGGGCGATTCGCCGTTGGGTTATCGGCTGCCGTTGGCTTCGCAGCCGTGGGTGACAGCGGCGGAGTATCCGTTCATACACCCGACTGACCCGAACCAGGATCAGCCGCAGCTGCCCACGACCGCGCAGTTGCACAGCCACGACGAGCCGGCCCCAAGTGATGAGCGTGTGCCAAAGGTCGACGAATCCGCCGATTGGCTGACCCGCACTGCGCTGTGCGCCGAAGCGCGGGAAGGACGCCTGTACCTGTTCATGCCGCCGCTGGAACGCGTGGAGGATTATCTGGAGCTGGTGACGGCCATCGAGGCCACCGCCCAGGAACTGCATTGCCCCGTGTTGCTGGAAGGCTACGAGCCACCCGCCGACACACGCCTGAGCAATTTTCGCGTGACGCCGGACCCGGGTGTGATCGAGGTCAACGTGCAGCCATCCGCCACCTGGGATGAGTTGGTGGAACGCACCGAATTTCTTTACGAAGAAGCCCGGCAAACCCGCCTGACCACCGAGAAATTCATGATCGACGGGCGCCACACCGGCACAGGCGGTGGTAACCACTTCGTACTCGGCGGTGCGACGCCCAAGGACTCACCATTCCTGCGTCGCCCCGATTTGCTGCGCAGTCTGATCAGCTACTGGCATAACCATCCGTCGCTGTCCTACCTGTTCTCCGGCCTGTTTATCGGCCCGACCTCCCAGGCGCCACGGGTGGATGAGGCGCGCAACGATGCGCTGTATGAACTGGAAATCGCCTTCGCGCAGATGCCGGCACCGGGCGAGGAATGCCCGCCGTGGTTGGTGGACCGCCTGTTGCGCAACCTGCTGATCGACGTGACCGGCAACACCCATCGCGCCGAATTTTGTATCGACAAACTCTACTCGCCGGAGGGTGCCACCGGCCGCCTGGGGCTGCTGGAGTTGCGCGCTTTCGAAATGCCACCCCATGCGCGCATGAGCCTGACTCAGCAATTGCTGCTGCGCGCGCTGGTCGCACGGTTCTGGCGCGAACCTTATGCGCCGCCGAAGCTGGCGCGTTGGGGCACCGAACTGCATGACCGCTTTTTGTTGCCGCATTTTATCGAACAGGACTTTGCCGACGTCATTGTCGAGCTCAACGCTGCCGGTTATCCGCTGCGGGCCGAGTGGTTTGCCGCGCATCTGGAGTTCCGCTTTCCCAAAGTGGGTGATTACGCCGTCAGCGGTATCGAACTGGAACTGCGCCAGGCCCTGGAGCCTTGGCATGTGCTGGGTGAGGAGGGCGCGGTAGGCGGCACGGTACGTTATGTGGATTCGTCCCTGGAGCGCCTGCAAGTCAAGTTGACTGGCCTGCCGGCGCAGCGCTATCTGCTGACCTGCAACGGCATACCCGTGCCGCTGCAACCGACCGGTCGGGTGGGAGAGTTTGTTGCCGGTGTGCGTTACCGCGCCTGGCAACCGGCCAACTGCCTGCAACCGACCATTGCAGTCCATGCGCCGTTGGTGTTCGACCTGCTCGACACCTGGATGCAGCGCTCGCTGGGTGGCTGCCAATACCATGTGGCGCATCCGGGCGGGCGCAATTACGACAGCTTGCCGGTCAATGCCAATGAGGCAGAGAGCCGGCGAATGGCGCGGTTTTTCCGGTTGGGGCATAGCCCGGGCAAGCTTGTGGTGCCGACTGTAGTGGTGAACGGTGAATTGCCAATGACCCTGGATTTGCGGCGTTTTACAAAAAATAAGGAATGAACATGATCCAAGTGTGGGAGCTGGCTTGCCTGCGATAGCGGTGGTTCAGTCGACAGTTCTGGTGACTGACACACCGCTATCGCAGGCAAGCCAGCTCCCACATTGGATCGTAGTGAATTTGAGTTAACCTGACTTCCCTTGCCTCTGCCGAGCGTTCCATGTCCGACTTGCTCGACCGTTACCCGCTGACCGCGGGCACCTATCACGAACTGCTGGACGCCGGCGGCGCGGTGCGTGCCCATTGGCAGCGCCTGCTCGACCATCTGCAACGCAGTACGCCCGCACAATTGGCCCAGCGCCAGGCGTTGCTGACGCGGCAGATCCAGGAAAACGGCGTGACCTATAACGTCTACGCCGACCCCAAGGGCGCTGATCGCCCATGGGAGCTGGACCTGCTGCCCCATGTGCTGGCCGCTGATGAGTGGCGGCAGTTGTCGGCCGGTATCGCCCAGCGCGCGCGTCTGCTCAATGCGGTACTCGCCGACCTCTATGGTCCGCAACGCCTGATCAAAGAGGGGCTGTTGCCTGCCGAGCTGGTATTTGGGCATAACAACTTTTTATGGCCGTGCCAGGGTATCCAGCCGCCGGACGGTGCTTTTCTGCACCTGTACGCCGTGGATCTGGCGCGCACTCCCGATGGCCGTTGGTGGGTCACCGCCGACCGTACCCAGGCGCCGTCGGGCGCCGGCTACGCCTTGGAAAACCGCACCATTGTGTCTCGCGCCTTCCCGGATCTGTACCGTGATTTGCAGGTGCAGCACCTCACCGGTTTTTTTCGCACCTTGCAGGAAACCCTGGCCCGCCAGGCGCCCGGCGATGACCAGCCGCCACTGATCGTGCTGCTCACGCCGGGGCGTTTCAACGAAAGCTATTTCGAACATCTGTATCTCGCCCGCCAGCTCGGCTACCCACTGGTAGAAGGCGGCGACCTTACCGTGCGCGACAGCACGGTGTTCCTGAAAACCCTCAGCGGTCTGCGCCGGGTCCACGCGATCATGCGCCGCCTGGATGACGATTTCTGCGACCCTCTGGAGCTGCGTACCGACTCGGCCCTGGGAGTGCCCGGCCTGCTTGACGCCGTGCGCCAAGGCAATGTGCTGGTGGCCAATGCCTTGGGCAGCGGCGTGCTGGAGTCGCCGGGCTTGTTGGGGTTCCTGCCGAAGATCAACGAGTTCCTGTTCGGTGAAGCGCTGATCCTGCCGTCGATTGCCACCTGGTGGTGCGGCGAGGCACCGGTGCTGGCCGAGGCACTGGAGAAGCTCCCGGAACTGTTGATCAAGCCGGCGTTTCCTTCGCAAAGTTTCGCCCCGGTGTTCGGTCGTGATTTGAATGAACAACAACGCCAGGCCCTGGCCGAGCGGATGCGCGCGCGGCCTTACGCCTATGTCGCCCAGGAGCTGGCGCAGTTGTCCCAGGCGCCGGTGTGGCATACCGAAGAAGATCATCTGCAACACCGCGCCATCGGGATGCGTGTGTACGCAGTAGCCAGCGATGAAGGGTATCGCGTGCTGCCCGGTGGCCTGACCCGTGTGGCCGCCGACGCCGATGCCGAAGTGGTGTCGATGCAACGCGGCGGTGCGAGCAAGGACACATGGGTGCTCGGCGAGCGCGCCAGCGCTGGTGAACAGTGGCGTGCCCAGCGCGCCATTGGCGTGCATGATCTGGTGCGCCGCGACCCGTATCTGCCGTCGCGGGTGGTGGAAAACCTGTTCTGGTTTGGCCGTTATTGCGAACGCTGCGATGACAGTGCGCGCTGGCTGCGCGTTGTGCTGGCGCGTTATGTCGACGGCGACGATCCGTTGGCATTGCAGGCGGCGGTCGAACTTGGAGAAAGCCTGCGCCTGTTGCCGGAGGAGGGCGAGCTACCGGAGCGTCTGCTCGCGGCCTTGCTCGGTGATGACTGGCCCTCAAGCCTGCGCGCCAATTTGCAGCGCTTGCAGTGGGCAGCGTCCCAGGTGCGCGGCAAGCTGTCGCGGGAAAACTGGCAGGCCCTGGTGGAGCTGCAACGCGAAGCCATGGAGCTGGAAAGCCAGGCCCCGGACTTCGGCGAGCTGCTGGATTTTCTCAACCGTTTGGTGATGTCTTTGGCGGCGCTGTCCGGGTTTGCCCTGGATGATATGACCCGCGATGAAGGCTGGCGCTTTTTGATGATGGGCCGGCGCATTGAGCGTCTGCAATTTCTGAGTACCAGCCTGGCAGCGTTCCTGCGCGGTGTGGCGGTGTTCGATCAGGCGGGGCTGGAGTGGTTGCTGGAGCTGGGCAACAGCAGCATCACCTATCGCTCGCGCTACCTGGCGGTGCCGCAGCTGATCCCGGTGCTCGACCTGTTGTTGCTCGATGAGCAGAATCCCCATGCGGTGCTGTTCCAGCTCAAACTGGTGAGCCGTACCGTGCGTCGCCTCAATGATGATTTTGGGGTGCCCAGGGAAACCGGCCTCGCGCCGTTGGTGGAGCGCCTGGGGCGCTTTGACCTGGGGTGCCTGGAGAACCCGTTGTTTGGCGAGCCCAGCGTGCGTGCCGCGCTGGATGGCCTGGCCGACCTGCTGCAAGCGGTCGCCGATGAGAGCGGGCAAGTGTCGGATCGCCTGGCGCTGCGCCATTTTGCCCATGTGGATGATGTCAGCCAGCAAACGGTGTCGGTGTGATGAGTGCGCGCTATCAGATTTTTCACGATACCCATTACCACTACGACAGCCCGGTGTCCCTGGCCCAGCAGCTGGCGCATTTGTGGCCACGGCCGTGTGCGTGGCAGCGTTGCACCTGGCAAACCCTGGACATCAGCCCGCCGCCCTCTTCACGCCGTGATGAGCTGGACGTGTTTGGCAACCCGATCACGCGCCTGGCGTTCGAGCGTCCTCATGATGAGCTGCTGGTCAATGCCGGGTTGACCGTGGAAGTGCTGGCGCGACCCGCGCTGGATCTGGGGCAATCGCCGGCGTGGGACCGCACCCGTGACAGTTTTACCTACAGCAGCCAGGCGCTGTCGATGGAGGTGATTGAAGCCTGCCGCTATCGCTTCGAATCGCCTTACGTGCATCTGAAAAAAACCTTCGTCGAGTTCTCTGAAAGCTGCTTCCCACCTGGCGAGCCGTTGTTGGTCGGCGTGCAGGCGTTGATGCATAAGATTTTCAGCGAATTCACCTTTGATGCCGAAGCCACTCAGGTCGCCACGCCGCTGGTGGAGGTGCTGGAGCGTCGTCGCGGTGTGTGCCAGGACTTCGCCCACCTGATGCTCGCCTGCCTGCGCTCACGGGGCCTGGCGGCGCGCTATATCAGCGGCTACCTGCTGACCCAGCCACCGCCCGGCCAGCCACGGCTGATCGGCGCCGATGCGTCCCATGCGTGGGTCTCGGTGTTCTGCCCGCGGTCGGGTTGGGTGGATTTCGATCCGACCAACAATGTGCAGCCGGCACTGGAGCACATCACTCTGGCCTGGGGCCGGGATTTCTCCGATGTGTCGCCGTTGCGTGGGGTGATTCTGGGAGGAGGGAGCCATGACCCGGAGGTGCGGGTGACGGTGATGCCGCTGGAGTAGCGGTGGGTTGGGGTGAACAGGGAGGGCCTGCTCACCCCAACAAAATTTATTCAGCCGGGTCTTTCGGGGTTTCGGTCTCGTCAGTTGCTGCTTCACCTTCCGCATCCGGGTTCAGCGCGCCGGCTTCTTCGTCTGCAGCGGCTTTCTTGCGTTGCAGCTTTTCCTCTTTCTTCTGTTCCTTTGCCAAGTCTCTCTGACGTTTGGCGAAGGAGTAATTAGGTTTGGCCATGGGCGATCCTCTAGGGTCGAAGGTGAGGGTAGGCGGCGCGCAGCTGCCTTGGGTCGTCATGGTAGCAGCTTCAGGGGGCCCTTTGCTTTCACTTACCGCAGGCGTAGGCGGCCAGCAGGCCGTTGAACAGGTGATTGAGGTGCATGGCATGAACTCCCGTGAGTGATGGGGCGATCATAGGCAGGGTGCGGCAGTTTGGCTGGTTGATTGTGTTGATCAACCTGATAGCCTAAAGTTGTATACAATCTGTTGATGCAGATCATAAGAAACTAAGCCTGCTTGAGGCACCCTTGTCGCAATACGCGTTTTCTAACCCTGCCCTGGAGATTCACATGTTCGCCAAACTCGTTGCTGTTTCCCTGCTGACTCTGGCTAGCGGCCAGTTGCTTGCTGCAGAGTGCAAGGTCACTGTCGACTCCACCGACCAGATGTCTTTCAATACCAAAGAAATCACCATCGACAAGAGCTGCAAGCAGTTCACCGTTGAGCTGACTCACTCGGGCAACCTGCCCAAGAACGTGATGGGGCATAACTGGGTGCTGACCACTGAAGCCAACATGCAGCCTGTGGCTACTGACGGTATGGCTGCAGGTATCGATAAGGATTATCTGAAAGCCGGTGATGACCGCATCATCGCCCACACCAAGATCATTGGTGCTGGCGAGAAAGACTCGGTGACCTTCGACGTCTCCAAGCTCAAAGCCGATGAGAAGTACAGCTTCTTCTGCTCGTTCCCTGGCCACATCTCGATGATGAAAGGTGCCGTGGTCCTGAAGTAACACCGCGTTATCGTTCATCGGGGGCAAGCCCCCTCCCACATTTGAATGTATTCACAAATCAAAGTGTGGGAGGGGGCTTGCCCCCGATGGCATTCTGGCAGTCACTGCAAAATCAGCTGACTCACCTTAAGGCGCAAACGGCATCACCCGCTTGTGCTCAGTCTTGCGATACGTCTCGCAGATAATCCTGAACGCTTCCTCACGCACCGGATTACCGTGCAGGAACGCATCAATCTCTGCATAGGTCACGCCATGTGACGCCTCGTCAGGCTTGCCCGGCGACAAGTCTTCCAGGTCCGCCGTCGGGATCTTCTCTACCAGTGACTCGGGCGCACCAAAATGCCGGGCAATCGCTCGCACCTGGTTTTTCACCAGCCCGCTCAATGGCGCCAGATCGCAGGCACCATCACCGAACTTGGTGAAAAAGCCCATCACCGCTTCCGCCGCATGGTCGGTACCAATCACCAGGCCACTGGCCGCGCCGGCGATGGTGTACTGCGCCACCATGCGCATACGCGCCTTGGTGTTGCCCAGTACGAAGTCGCGGGACACCGCCGCCTTGCCTTCAAACGCTGCTACTTCATTGGCCAGGGCTTTGACCGCCGGGCCGATGTTGACGGTGTGGCGCTCGTCCGGCTCGATGAAGTCCACCGAAGCCTGGGCTTCGTGTTCGTCGAACTGGGTTTCATAGGGCAGGCGCACGGCGATAAAACGATAAGCCTCATCGCCAGTGCTGGCGCGCAGTTCCTGCACGGCACGTTGGGCCAACAGGCCTGCGGTCAGGGAGTCGACGCCGCCGCTGATGCCCAGCACCAGGGCCTTGAGCCCGGAATTGCGCAGGCAGTCCTGGATAAAGGCTACGCGCCTGGCGACTTCTGCCTCCAGTGCGGCCTGGTCTTTGAACGGTGCTTGCACCTTGAGCTGCTGCGCAATCTCACGCTGTACGGCTTGCATGCTTCACTCCTTGCTGGATAGGGCAGGTACTTTGAAAACGTGACGCAAATAGGCGACAAAATTCGGGTCGGTGCAATGGGTCTTGCCCGCTTCATCGGAAATCTTGGCGACGGGCTGGCCATTGCAGGCGGTCATTTTAAGCACGATGCTCATCGGTTCCACCCCCGGAATGTCGCAGGTGAGGTTGGTGCCGATACCAAAGCTCACATTGATCCGACCCCGCAACGCGCGGAATATTTCCAACGCCTTGGGCAGCGTCAGACTGTCGGAGAACACCAGGGTCTTGCTCATCGGCTCGATGCCCAGCTTGTGATAGTGAGCGATGGCTTTTTCCGCCCATTGGATCGGATCACCGGAGTCGTGGCGCAGGCCGTCAAACAGCTTGGCAAAGTACAAGTCGAAGTCGCCGAGGAAGGCGTCCGTGGTGATGCAGTCGGTCAAGGCGATGCCCAGCAGGCCACGGTACTCACGCACCCAGCAATCCAGGGCGGCGATCTGGCTGTCGATCAGGCGTGGGCCGAGTTGCTGGTGGGCCATGATCCATTCGTGGGCCATGGTACCCAGCGGCTTCATATCGAATTCGCGAGCCAGGTGCACGTTGCTGGTGCCGACAAAGCGCCCTGGGAAGTCGTGTTTGAGCACGCTTACCACTTCTTCCTGCACGCGGTACGAGAAGCGGCGGCGCGTGCCGAAGTCGGCCACTTGCAGTTCCGAGAGTTCATCGCTGGCGGCATTGGCCGTCAGCCAATCGAACTTGCGGTACAGCTGTTCGCGGGCCTGTTCGAGGATCACGGTCTGGTAGCGATAGCGGTTACGCACTTCGCTGACGATGGCCAGCATCGGCACTTCAAACAGGATCACATGCAGCCACGGTCCGCGCAGGCGGATAAACAACTCGCCGTTCTCGATACCGGTCTGCACATACCGCAGATTGAAACGGAACAGCCCGAGGAAGCGCAAAAAATCCGGCTTCATAAAGCTGATGCGTTCCAGAAAACCCAATTGATCGGGGCTCAGGCTCAACTCGGCGAGGCGTTCGATCTGGTAACGGATCTCCGCCAGGTACGGGCGCAGGTCTTCGCTGTTGCGGCAACGGAACTCCCATTCAACTTCCACATTGGGGTAGTTGTGCAGCACCGCCTGCATCATGGTCAGCTTGTAGAAGTCGGTGTCGAGCAGGTTCTGCACGATGCGATCGGCAAACACACTCTCGCTCATAACGGGAATCTCCAGACGGCTCGGCGATGGGCGCCGGCCTTTACGCACAATTAAGGAAGGGGGCTAGTGGCGCATACACGTGGGTCGGTTTGCCAGTGATTTTTTTGCCACGGCCACTGGCGCTATCGGGAGCAAGCCCCCTCCCACAGGTTGAAATGCGTTCCAAATGTGGGAGGGGGCTTGCTCCCGATAGCGGTATTCCAGGCACTAAATAACCTGCTCAAGCATCCACTTCACAAATTCCCTGACCTTCGGCACCTCCGCCGAATGCTCCGGATAAGCCAGGTAATACGCATCCTGGCTCGGCATCGCATGTTGCCAGGGAATCACCAGCTTGCCCTCGGCCAATTCCTCTTCCACCAGAAAGCGCGGCAACAGCGCCACGCCACAACCCACCTGCGCGGCCCGAATACACATATAGAAGGTGTCGAACCGCGGCCCGTGGTAGCTGTGCTCGGTGTGGAAGCCCTGGCTGGCGAACCAGTCATGCCAGCCCTGGGGCCGCGAGGCGTTTTGCAGCAACACCAGGTCGCTCAGTTGCGTGGGGTCGGTGAAAGGCTGCGCCGGCAGGCTCTCCGGCGCGCATACCGGCACCAGCTCTTCACTGAACAGCTTCAGGCTCTCGGTACCAGGGCGTGCGCCCTGGCCGAAATAGAACGCCATGTCAGCCTTGCCTTGCAGCAGCTCGTCCGGCTGCTGTTCGTTGCACAGGTCCAGGTGGATCTGCGGGTGACGCAGGCGCCAACCCTTGAGGCGCGGCACCAGCCAGCGCGCGCCGAAGGTATAGGGCATGGACACGCGCAGCACCTCGGTCTCGCCGCCGTAGGAGCGCAGGTAATGGGTAGACATCTCCACCTGGGTGAGGATCTTGCGCACTTCCACCAGGTACAGATCGCCCGCCGGGGTCATCTGCAAGCGGCGGCGTACCCGGCGAAACAGCAGGTGCTGCAACAACTCTTCCAACTGCGCCACCTGTTTGCTCACGGCGCTTTGTGTGAGGTTCAGCTCTTCGGCGGCGCGGGTGAAGCTCAGGTGGCGGGTGGCGGCTTCGAAGCACTGCAGAGCGGTGATCGACGGCAAATGTCTTTTGTTCAGCACGGCTTGCCTCTTTTTATTCTTTGCATGAATAAACGGAATGATATCTCGCCTAATCGTCGTTTGTTGGCAAGTCTTGGGCCAGCTACAAATAGGGCCAGGATCGCCGTGCGTATTGCGGCGCGAATTTTTGTATGCAGATTGAAGGAGTGACCCATGGTTGCCGCATTGCTTGATCGTCTCGGGGTAAACCCGGCGCTGTACCAGGCGGGCAAACAGCCCGTGCATTCGCCGATTGATGGCAGCCGTATCGGCAGTGTGCACTGGGAAGGCGCCGCCGAGGTGGAGCAACAGGTCAGTCGTGCCGAGCATGCATTTGAGGCTTGGCGCAAAGTGCCGGCGCCGCGGCGTGGCGAGCTGGTGCGCCAGTTTGGCGACGTACTGCGCCAATACAAGGCCGACCTGGGCGAACTGGTCTCCTGGGAAGCCGGCAAGATCACCCAGGAAGGCTTGGGTGAAGTCCAGGAAATGATCGACATCTGCGACTTCGCTGTGGGCCTGTCCCGACAGTTGTACGGCTTGACCATTGCCTCCGAGCGCCCAGGCCACCATATGCGTGAAACCTGGCACCCGCTGGGCGTGGTCGGGGTGATCAGCGCCTTCAACTTCCCGGTTGCCGTATGGGCCTGGAACACCGCGCTGGCATTGGTGTGCGGCAACGCGGTGATCTGGAAACCCTCTGAAAAGACCCCGCTCACCGCCCTGGCGTGCCAGGCGCTGTTCGAGCGCGTATTGAGCAAGTTTGATGATGCTCCCGAGTACCTGAGCCAGGTGATCATCGGCGGCCGCGACGCCGGCGCCGCGCTGGTGGACGACCCGCGTGTGGCCCTGATCAGTGCCACCGGCAGTACGCGCATGGGCCGCGAAGTGGCGCCGAAAGTCGCGGCGCGCTTCGCCCGTAGCATTCTTGAGCTGGGTGGCAACAACGCGATGATCCTCGGCCCAAGCGCCGACCTGGACATGGCCGTGCGCGCCATCCTGTTCAGCGCCGTCGGCACTGCCGGCCAACGCTGCACCACCTTGCGCCGGCTGATCGCCCATGAGTCGGTCAAGGAGGACATCGTCACCCGCCTCAAGGCTGCTTATTCCAAGGTGCGCATTGGCCACCCGCTGGAAGGCAACCTGATCGGCCCGCTGATCGACAAGCAGGGTTTTGACAACATGCAGGACGCCCTGGAGCAAGCCTTGAGCGAAGGCGGCAAGGTGTTCGGCGGCAAGCGCCAACTGCAAGACACATTCCCCAACGCTTACTACGTCTCGCCGGCAATTGTGGAAATGCCCGAGCAAAGCGACGTGGTGTGTACGGAAACCTTCGCGCCGATTCTCTACGTGGTCGGCTACACCGACTTCGCCGAAGCCCTGTGCTTGAACAACGCGGTGCCACAGGGGCTGTCGTCATGCATCTTCACCACGGATGTGCGTGAAGCCGAGCAATTCATGTCGGCGGTGGGCAGTGATTGCGGGATTGCCAACGTCAATATCGGCCCGAGCGGCGCGGAGATCGGGGGGGCCTTTGGCGGTGAAAAAGAGACAGGCGGCGGGCGAGAGTCGGGTTCTGATGCGTGGCGCGGGTATATGCGGCGTCAGACCAATACCGTGAACTACTCGCTGGAATTGCCTCTGGCCCAAGGCATTACCTTCGACTGAGCCCACGCGTCGAAGTGAGATCAAAATGTGGGGGGGCTTGCTCCCGATAGCAGTGTTTCAGTCAGCAAATCTGTAGCTGACCCACCGCTATCGGGAGCAAGCCCCCTCCCACATTTGATCAGATTTTCAATTCTGAAAAGTTGTTTGTTAGGTCTCATCGGAGTCTGGCAATGGCACTACGCGAAACATGTTTATGGGAACACCTCACCCCCGGCCGGCCGGATCGTGCCGCGCTCAGGGGCGCGCTCAAGGTGGATGTCTGCGTGATCGGCGCCGGTATCACCGGTTTGTCGGCGGCCATTCATTTGCTGGAGCAGGGTAAAAGCGTTGCCGTGCTGGAGGCCCATCGCACCGGCCATGGCGGTTCGGGGCGTAACGTCGGGTTGGTCAATGCCGGCATGTGGATCCCGCCAGATGAGATCGAAGCCGGGTTTGGCACGGCGGTTGGCAGCCAGCTAAACCGCATGTTGGGCGCAGCGCCGGCCCTGGTATTCAGCCTGATCGACAAATACAAGATCGATTGCCAATTGCGCCGCGAGGGCACCTTGCACATGGCCCACAACGCCCGTGGCGAGGCGGATTTGCGCAGTCGTGAAGAGCAATGGAAGCGCCGTGGTGCGCCGGTCGAATTGCTCACCGGGCAGGCGTGTGAGCAAGCCACCGGCACCCAAAAAATCTCCGCCGCCTTGCTCGATCGACGGGCCGGCACCCTGAACCCCATGGCCTACACCACGGGCTTGGCGAATGCCGCCGCAGCGCTGGGCGGGCAGTTGTTTGACCATTCCCCGGTCACCCAGCTTGAGCGCCAAGGTGCCGATTGGTCGGTGCAGACCGCCGAGGGCGCGGTGCAGGCCGCTCAGGTGGTGATCGCCTCTAACGCCTACACCGAAGGCGAATGGACCGAGTTGCGGCGCAATTTTTTCCCCGGCTATTACTATCAGGTGGCGTCAGCGCCGCTGACCGATGATGCCGCCCGGCAAATCCTCCCCGGTGGCCAGGGCTCGTGGGATACGCGCCAGGTACTGAGCAGCATCCGTCGCGATGCCGATGGCCGTCTGTTGCTTGGCAGCCTGGGCAATGGCAACCAGAAACCTGCCTGGTTCCTCAAGGCGTGGGCCGATCGGGTGCAGCAGCACTACTTCCCGTATCTCAAATCGGTGCAGTGGGAATACACCTGGACCGGCTGCATCGCGTTTACCCCAGACCATCTGATGCGCCTGTTCGAACCCGCCCCTGGCCTGGTCGCAGTCACCGGCTATAACGGGCGCGGTGTGACCACCGGCAGTGTGGTCGGCAAGGCGTTTGCCGACTATCTGTGTCACCAGAATCCCCAGGCCTTGCCGATCCCCTTTGCACCGATGCAGCCACTGGCGGGTGCAGGTCTGCGCAGTTGCCTGTATGAAGCAGGATTCTCGCTGTATCACGCCGGGCAATGTCTGAGGATCGTGATCTGATCAGCGAAATACCGCTCAAAAGCCTGCTTTTTCTTAGCAGGCTACCCATCTGTATTGGTGCAAGGCGTAGCAATCACGCACTGTAAATGTGCAGTTCCGTTACGCACGTTGTTACAGGTGTAGGAACTGTCGTTTATCCCTCTGGTTGCAGCTGCGACCTGGCGGGGTTGTACTTTTTTGGTTCGTTGGTTGCACCTATCGGGGCTAGACGGTTGCACGTCCTGGCAAAAGGCGTCGAAACGCCTGTAATAACAATGACACCGTGTCTTTTTGAAGAATAAAAAAGTAATGGCACGCGGCTTGCTCTGAGCTTTCAGTGAAAAGTTTGAATGCAAGTTGTCGTGCCAAAAATCAAAAATATCGGAGCACCACTCATGTCCCAGACGTTTTACAAGAAAGGTTTTCTGGCCCTCGCCGTTGCAGCGGCGCTGGGTGTTTCTACGTTTGTTCAAGCTGATGTGAAAATTGGTGTGGCGGGCCCGATGACGGGTGCCAACGCCGCTTTCGGTGAGCAGTACATGAAGGGTGCCCAGGCGGCAGCCGACGTTATCAACAAGGCCGGCGGCATCAACGGCGAGCAGATCAAGCTGATTGCCGGCGATGACGCCTGCGAACCCAAGCAAGCCGTGGCCGTGGCCAACCGCCTGGCGGACCAGGACAAGGTGATCGGTGTGGTCGGGCACTTCTGCTCGTCCAACACCATCCCGGCGTCTGAGGTCTACGACGAAGCCGGCATCATCGCCATCACCCCAGGCTCCACCAATCCACAGGTCACCGAGCGCGGCCTGGCCGCGATGTTCCGTATGTGCGGGCGTGACGACCAGCAAGGCATCGTCGCCGGCGACTACATCGTCGATGTGCTCAAGGGCAAGAAAGTCGCGGTGATCAACGACAAGGACACCTACGGCAAAGGCCTGGCCGACGCCACCGCTGCGCAGTTGACCAAGCGTGGCGTCAAGCCGGTGCTGGAAGAGGGCCTGACCCGTGGCGAGAAAGACTTCAGCGCCCTGGTCACCAAGATCCGCTCCCTGGGCGCCGACGTCGTGTACTTCGGCGGCTTGCATCCAGAGGCCGGCCCATTGGTGCGCCAGATCCGTGAAGCGGGCCTCAAAGACGTCAAGTTCATGTCCGATGACGGCGTAGTGACCGACGAACTGGTGGCGACCGCCGGTGGTGCGCAGTACGTCGATGGCGTCTACATGACCTTCGGCGCCGATCCGCGCCTGTTGCCGGACAGCAAGACCGTGGTTGAAGAGTTCCGCAAAAACGGCACCGAGCCTGAAGGCTACACCCTGTATGCCTACGCCTCGATCCAGGCCCTGGCCGCCGGCTTCAACGGTGCCAAGTCCAACAAGGGCGAAGACGCGGCCAAGTGGCTCAAGGCCAACCCCGTGCAGACGGTAATGGGCAAGAAGGAATGGGACGGCAAAGGTGACCTGAAAGTCTCTGACTATGTGGTTTACCAGTGGGACAAGGACGGTAAGTACCATCAGCTGGAAAAACAGAAGTAAGGCTGAACACCACAGTTCCAATGTGGGAGGGGGCTTGCTCCCGATAGCGCAGTGTCAGCCAACACATGCATGACTGACCCACCGAAATCGGGAGCAAGCCCCCTCCCACAGGGGAACGGTGTTGTTATTGAGATCTGTTTTTTCCTCCAGAAGCGCCGCACACCCACCGGTGTGCAGGTGCTCACCGCGTGAGATTGCGTTATGGATGGTATTTTCCTGCAGCAACTGGTCAACGGCCTGACCCTCGGGTCGGTCTATGGCCTGATCGCCATCGGCTACACAATGGTCTATGGCATCATTGGCATGATCAACTTCGCCCACGGCGAGGTTTATATGATTTCCGCTTACCTCGCGGCGATCAGTCTGGCACTGCTGGCTTACTTCGGCATCGAATCCTTCCCGCTGCTCATTCTCGGCACCTTGATCTTCACCGTGGTCGTCACCGGCGTGTACGGTTGGGTCATTGAACGGGTCGCCTATAAACCGTTGCGCAACTCCACCCGACTGGCTCCGCTGATCAGCGCCATCGGCATCTCGCTGATCCTGCAGAACTACGCACAGATCGCCCAGGGCGCCAAGCAACAAGGTATCCCGACCCTGCTGGCCGGCGCCTGGCGCGTCGATATCGGCACTGGCTTCGTGCAACTGACCTACACCAAAGTGTTCATCCTCGTGGCGGCATTCGCCGGCATGGCGTTGCTCACCTACATCATCAAGTACACCAAGCTGGGTCGCATGTGCCGCGCCACCCAGCAAGACCGCAAGATGGCCTCGATCCTGGGCATCAACACCGACCGGGTGATCTCCTACGTGTTCGTCATCGGCGCGGCCATGGCTGCCCTGGCCGGCGTGCTTATCACCCTCAACTACGGCACCTTCGACTTCTATGCCGGCTTCATCATCGGCATCAAGGCGTTTACCGCGGCGGTACTCGGCGGCATCGGCTCCCTGCCTGGGGCGATGCTAGGCGGGATCATCCTCGGTATCTCCGAGTCGCTGTTCTCGGGGTTGATCAACTCTGACTACAAAGACGTGTTCAGTTTCTCCCTGCTGGTGGTGATTCTGATTTTCCGTCCCCAGGGCCTGCTTGGTCGCCCACTCGTGGCGAAGGTGTAAACATGTCTGCTGCCAAATCCATTGATATCAAGAAGAGTGTGGTCGATACGGTCCTCGCCGGGCTGATTTCGCTGATCGTGTTCGGGCCCATCGTCGGCGTAGTGCTCGACGGCTACAGCTTCAACCTGGAGCCGCTGCGCGTTGCCACGTTGGTCGCCATTGTGATGGCCGGACGCTTTGCCCTCAGCCTGTTCCTGCAAACCCCCAAGGGCGTGAAGATTCTGCAGGGTTTTGAAAGCAGCGGCTCGGGTGTGCACGTGCTGCCACCGGACTACAAATCGCGGTTGCGCTGGATCATCCCGGCGTTGATCGTGATCGCCATCGTGTTCCCGATCTTCGCCAACAAATACCTGCTGACCGTGGTGATTCTCGGGCTGATCTACGTGTTGCTCGGCCTGGGCCTGAACATCGTGGTGGGCCTGGCCGGCCTGCTCGACCTGGGTTACGTGGCGTTCTATGCCATCGGTGCCTACGGCCTGGCGCTGGGTTATCAATACCTCGGCCTGGGGTTCTGGACGGTGCTGCCGCTGGCGGCAATCGCGGCGGCGCTGGCGGGGTGCATACTCGGCTTCCCGGTGCTGCGAATGCACGGTGACTACCTGGCCATCGTGACCCTGGGCTTTGGTGAAATCATTCGCCTGGTACTCAACAACTGGCTGTCATTCACCGGCGGCCCCAACGGTATGCCGGTGCCTTCGCCAACCTTCCTGGGCCTGGAGTTCGGCAAGCGTGCAAAGGATGGCGGCATCCCGTTTCACGAGTTCTTCGGCATCGATTACAACCCCAACATCAAGTTCATGTTCATCTACATCGTGCTGTTTCTGGTGGTGCTGGCCGTGCTGTACATCAAGCATCGCCTCACGCGTATGCCGGTCGGTCGCGCCTGGGAAGCCTTGCGTGAAGATGAAATCGCCTGTCGTTCCATGGGCCTGAATCACGTATTGGTCAAGCTCTCGGCGTTCACCATTGGGGCTTCCACTGCCGGATTGGCGGGTGTGTTTTTTGCCAGTTACCAGGGCTTCGTCAATCCGTCGTCGTTTACCTTCTTCGAGTCGGCGTTGATCCTGGCCATCGTGGTGTTGGGCGGCATGGGCTCGACGGTGGGCGTGGTGATTGCGGCATTCGTGCTGACCGTGGCGCCTGAATTGCTGCGCAGCTTCTCCGAATACCGTGTGCTGCTGTTTGGCGTGTTGATGGTGGTGATGATGATCTGGAGACCGCGTGGCTTGATTCGGATCAGCCGCACCGGTGTGACGCCACGCAAGGGGGTAGCGCCATGAGCAAGGAAGTCGTGCTATCTGTCGAACACCTGATGATGCACTTCGGTGGCATCAAGGCCCTGAGCGATGTCAGCCTCAAGGTCGAACGCAACTCGATATTTGCCCTGATCGGCCCCAATGGCGCCGGCAAAACTACGGTGTTCAACTGCCTCACCGGCTTTTACAAAGCCAGCGGCGGCAAGATCGAACTCAACGTGCGCGGCAAGCAAACCAACGTCATCCAGTTGTTGGGTGAGCGCTTTGAGGCCACCGACTTCGTATCGCCCAAAAGCTTCCTCAGCCGCGTGTACTACAAGATGTTCGGCGGCACCCACCTGGTGAACCGCGCCGGCCTGGCGCGGACGTTCCAGAACATTCGCCTGTTCAAGGAAATGTCGGTGCTGGAAAACCTGCTGGTGGCCCAGCACATGTGGGTCAACCGCAACATGCTCGCGGGCATCCTCAATACCAAGGGCTACCGCAAGGCTGAAAGTGATGCCCTGGACTGTGCGTTCTACTGGCTGGAGGTTGTGGACCTGGTGGACTGCGCCAACCGCCTGGCTGGCGAGCTCTCCTACGGCCAGCAGCGCCGCCTGGAGATCGCCCGCGCCATGTGCACGCGGCCGCAGATCATCTGCCTGGACGAACCGGCAGCGGGTCTCAACCCTCAGGAAACCGAAGCCCTCAGCGCGATGATTCGCCTGCTGCGCGACGAACACGACCTCACGGTGGTGCTGATCGAACACGACATGGGCATGGTGATGAGTATTTCCGACCACATTGTGGTGCTGGACCACGGCAACGTGATCGCCGAAGGCGGCCCCGACGCGATCCGCAACGACCCGAAAGTGATCGCCGCCTACCTGGGCGCGGACGAAGAGGAGTTGGTATGAGCGCACCTATCCTCGAAATGAAGGACCTGGACGTGTTCTACGGCCCGATCCAGGCGTTGAAGAAAGTCTCGCTGCACAT
Organism: Pseudomonas sp. B329; assembly: GCF_023127835.1. NCBI lineage: Bacteria > Pseudomonadati > Pseudomonadota > Gammaproteobacteria > Pseudomonadales > Pseudomonadaceae > Pseudomonas > Pseudomonas sp. B329. The sequence continues at coordinate 68,761 of NZ_SPKP01000011.1, forward strand.
CAACGAAGGCGAAACCGTCAGCCTGATCGGCTCCAACGGCGCGGGAAAGTCCACGCTGCTGATGTCGATCTTCGGCCAGCCTCGGGCCGAGTCGGGGCAGATTCTGTACAACGGCGTCGACATTACCCACAAGTCCTCCCACTACATCGCCTCCAACGGCATTGCGCAGTCGCCGGAAGGGCGGCGGGTGTTCCCCGACATGACCGTCGAGGAAAACCTGCTGATGGGCACCATCCCCATTGGCGACAAGTTTGCCAGCGAGGATATGCAACGCATGTTCGAGCTGTTCCCCAGGCTCAAGGAGCGGCGTAACCAGCGCGCCATGACCATGTCCGGCGGCGAGCAGCAAATGCTCGCCATCGCTCGTGCGCTGATGAGCCGGCCCAAACTGTTGCTGCTCGACGAGCCAAGCCTGGGACTGGCGCCGATTGTGGTGAAGCAGATCTTTTCTACCCTGCGCGAGCTGGCGTCTACCGGGATGACCATCTTCCTGGTGGAGCAGAACGCCAACCATGCGCTGCGCTTGTCGGATCGGGCGTATGTGATGGTCAATGGCGAGATTCGCCTGACGGGCACCGGTAAAGAGCTGCTGGTGAACGAGGAAGTGCGCAACGCCTACCTGGGCGGTCACTGACCTCAAGTCCAGACACATCACCCCTGTGGGAACCTGGCCTTATGTGGGAGCCGGGCTTGCCCGCGATAGCATCACCTCGGTTTAGCTGGCATACCGAGGTGGCTGCATCGCAGGCAAGCCAGCTCCCACCCAAGGCCCGGTTCCCACATTTGTTTTTGCGGTGTCAACAAGCCCTCCACCAAATTGTGGAAAACAAATCCAGCCCACCTCCAAAGCGCGACATATAGCCGCCGCAAATCCCTGTTTTGTCACAGTTTTGACTTGTCCCCATCCACTGTGGAACCGGCTGTGGGTAACGTGGGTGTACTTGGCTGAAAGCCTTTGAATACGGGGCCTGTAGCGTTGTGGTTGTTTTTTGATCGGCGGCTTTTTCTCGACCCTCTACCGGCTTTGTCAACCTGTTTAAAGACACAGGTATATGACCGGAATATGTCCATCCAGCCTGTGGATAAGTCTGTGACTAAACTCTGGAAAGACGCCCGCAGGGGCCGGAATGACTGGCCTGAAGCCATCGTTGCGTTTTTCCGAATTTTTCAGGGGCTACATACGCCCCAGCCAAGGTCAAGCAAAAAACTTTCTAAAAACGCCTGCAAGCCTTGTACACAGTGGCTTCGAGCGATTTGCACTTGCCCCCAAAGACTGTGGGCGCAGTTGTGGATAACCTGCGCGCATATGGCTGCAGGCCACGTTTTATAAGGCTTTGCTTGGGGTGGTTAAAAAACGCACAGTTGCGTGTGAAGTTACGTGCGTAGCGGTTGCCGCAGCCGCGGCGGAAGGGCATTCTGCTGGCAACTTTTTTCCCCGATGCACTCAAGGAGAACACCATGTCCGACACGCTATTCATTACTGGCGCTACTTCAGGTTTCGGCGAGGCCTGTGCCCGTCGTTTTGCCGAAGCCGGCTGGAAACTGGTGCTCACCGGTCGTCGTGCCGAGCGCTTGAATGCCTTGGTCGAAGAACTTTCCAGGCAGACCGAAGTGCATGGCCTGGTGGTGGATGTGCGCGATCGCAAAGGCATGGAGGAGGCCATCGCCAACTTGCCGCCGTCGTTCGCCAAACTGCGTGGCCTGATCAACAACGCTGGCCTGGCCGTGGGCACTGATCCGGCCCCCAAGTGCGACCTCGGCGATTGGGAAACCATGGTCGACACCAATATCAAGGGCCTGCTGACCACTACTAACCTGCTGCTGCCGCGCCTGATTGCTCATGGCCGGGGTGCGGGGATCATCAACCTGGGTTCCATCGCCGGTAACTACCCGTACCCCGGCAGCCATGTGTATGGCGGCTCCAAGGCGTTCGTAAAGCAGTTCTCGTTGAACCTGCGTTGCGACCTGCAAGGCACTGGCGTGCGTGTGACCAACATCGAGCCAGGCCTTTGCGAGAGCGAGTTCTCGCTGGTGCGCTTTGGCGGTGACCAGGCGCGTTATGACGCCACCTACGCAGGTGCCGAGCCGATTCAGCCGCAGGATATTGCCGACACGATTTTCTGGGTGATGAATACGCCGGCGCACGTGAATATCAACCGGTTGGAGCTGATGCCTGTGAGCCAGACCTGGGCTGGGTTTGCGATTGAGCGGGGGGCCAAATAGGGCCTTAGACCGCGTCGCCGCATCGGGGGCAAGCCCCCTCCCACATTGATCGGGTTCGCAGATCAAGTGTGGGAGGGGGCTTGCCCCGATAGCGGTAAATCGGCCAAAAATAGGCCATAAGGTACACTCCACTCCTGAAAACCCCACCGCACTGTGCGGTTTAAAGGTTTTGACGGGAGGAAATGTGAGTAACCGAGGTGAGCAGGCACTGCTCAAACAATCGACCATCCTGATGTTCGCCGTGGCGATCGCCGGGATTGTCACGGGTGTCATATCCGGCGCCCAATCCATTTTATTCGACGGCTTTTTCTCGCTGATCGCCACCGCCATCAAGGTGCTGATGCTGATCACGGCCAAGCTGATCGCCAAGAAAAGCAACGAGCGCTTCCAGTTCGGTTATTGGCACCTGGAACCGATGGTGCTGTTGATCGAAGGCAGTTTCCTGCTGCTGATCGCCATCTACGCGTTCCTCAATGGTGTGTTCGGCATCATCAACGGCGGGCGCGAGATCGAGTTGGGGCTGGTGATCATTTATGCGGCGGTGTTTACCGTCGTGGAGTTCGCCTACTTCTTTTATGTGCGCTACCGCAACCGCACGCTTAAATCGTCGCTGATCCAGTTCGACAACATCAGTTGGCTGGTGGACGCAATGCTGTCGGTGGGCTTGCTGATCAGCTTCCTTGCCGCACTGCTGCTCAAGTCCCAGGGCTATGGCGAATGGGCGGTGTACGTCGACCCGCTGATTTTGATCCTGTTGGCCCTGAGTATGCTGGCGCCAGCGTTCAAGATCCTGCGCCCGGCGTTGCGTGAAGTGCTGGGGATCGCGCCGGATCACCTGGACGATAAAGTACGCGAAGTGATGGATGCGGCGCAGGCCAGGCATGGTTTCGATGACTACGTGTCCTATGTGCAGAAGCACGGGCGGGCGCGGTTTATCGAGATTCATGTAGTGCTGCCGGCCGATTACCCAGTGGATAAGGTCGCGACCCTCGACAGGTTGCGCGAAGAGATATCCACAGGGCTGGGCACGCCGGATGCGGCGCGTTGGTTGACGATCAGTTTTACCGGGGATCGCAAGTGGATTGCGTGATGGGCTGTTAGACCGAGGTGAGGCTATCGCAGGCAAGCCAGCTCCCACATTGATTGGGTTCGCACATTAAGGTGTGGGAGCTGGCTTGCCTGCGATGGGGCCTTGCAGGTCAGCCCAGATGCTGGACCAGACCCTGATAGCAAGTCGCCAAATGATAAGGGGTGGTAGAAGGCATATCCCGCCGGCTCACCTTACCGTCGGCATCCAGGCATTCATGCCAGCCCTTTGCATGCAGAAAACGCTGTTGCAGCGCCAGCAATTGACGTTGCAGCACCGTCTCGCTGCCGGGACGCAAGGTCAGTGCTCGCAGGTATTCCGCCTGGGCCCAGATGCGCTGAGTGCCGTCGCGCACCGTGCCATCGAGTGCCAACATGCCACTGACCGCACCGCTTAACTTATCCACACCCTTTTGCTCGGCATAGGCAAACGCCCGTGTCAGTGATGCATGCAGCGGCGTGCCGCGCAGCACCTCTGAGGATTCCAGCAAAAAGAACCATTCGAACTGGTGCCCTGGCTCAAACCAGTTATCCACAGCGCCCAGCGGTTTCTCCAGCATCACGCCGTGCTCGCGGTCGATGAAGCGTTGCTGCATGGCCGTCGCCAGTGCCAGCAGTGCCGCTTGTACCTGCGCGTCCTCGCGTACCGCGAGGGTGGCGAGGAAGCCCTCGGCCAAGTGCATCAGCGGGTTTTGCAACGGGCCGGATTTCAGCGAGGCCCAGTTGCGCTCAAGTACGGCCTCATACAAGCCATCGCCTGTGGCAAAGCGTTGAGCCACAACTTCCAGTGCGGCGTTGAGCACTGACTCCACCAAGGGTTCACGCACCTTGGCCCAGTAATGGGCACAGGCAAAGATGATGAACGCGTGGGTGTAGAGGTCCTTGCGCTTGTCCAGCGGTTGGCCGGCCGGGTCGATGCTGTAGAACCAGCCGCCGTGCTCGGCATCATGGAAGTGCCGCTGCAGGGAGCGGAACAGCGCCGCCGCCCGTTCATCGGCAAAGGCCGCACCTGGCTCGCCGATCAGGCTGGCGAACAGGTACAGCTGCCGGGCGCACGCCATGGCGCGATAGCGTTGTGGGGGCAATGGTTGATGATCGGCATCCAGTGCCTCAAAGGGCAGTGCGAGGTCGGCATTCCAACCCGGACCTTGCCAGAGGGGCACGATCAGGTCATGGAAGTGCGTGAGCACAGGCGTCAGGGAAGAGGGGGAAGCGATGGGCATTGGCTGGCGTCGTCACGGCAGGGGTGTTTGCCGCGCATGGTAGCAGGCTTGGGATCGGTGGTGTTTGTACTGGCACTATCGCGGGCAAGCCAGCTCCCACATTTTTGAAGTGTGAACCCTCTCAAATGTGGGAGCTGGCTTGCCTGCGATGAGGTCCTTGCAGTCGCTGACGATCAGCCCGCCAACAACCACACCCCGGTCGCTGCCGAAGCCGCCCCGGCCACCCGCACCAAGGGTGCTGCAGCCGCTGGCAAAAAGCGCACCACTGCATAACCGGCGGCATGCAACGCCGCGGTCGCACCCACAAACCCAATGGCATACGCCCAAGGGCTGGTCATGTCCGGCAGTTCAAGGCCATGGGCCACGCCGTGAAACAACGCAAACAATGCCGTGGCACCCACCGCCATGAACAGCGGCGGCCGCACCGCCAGTGCCACGGCCAGGCCCAGGGCGAGCACCGAAGCGGCAATCCCGCTTTCCAGCGCCGGCAATTGCAGCCCTTCAAAACCCAACACCCCGCCGATCAGCATGGTGCCCACGAAGGTGCATGGCAGTGCCCAGCGCGCGACGCCTTTCTGTTGGGCCGCCCACAGGCCGACCGCAACCATGGCCAGCAAGTGATCGAGGCCGCCCAAGGGATGGCTGATGCCGGCCACCAGGCCATTGTCGCCGTGGCCAGGGTGCGCGAAGGCCAGGGCAGGGGCCAGCAGCAGCGCGGCAGCGGCGAAGAGTTTGTTGAGGCTCATGGACAGGTTCCTTATGGGTTGATCAGGCGGCGGTCAGCAAGCCCTGGCGTTCGATGAAGGCGACGATGTCGTCCAGGCCGACTCCGGTTTTCTGGTTGCTGAACACAAAGGGTTTGCCGTTGCGCATCCGCTGGGTGTCGCTGTTCATCAACTCCAGCGAGGCGCCCACCAGCGGGGCCAGGTCGATCTTGTTGATCACCAGCAAGTCGGATTTGCAAATACCGGGCCCGCCTTTGCGTGGCAGCTTGTCACCAGCGGACACATCGATCACATAAATGGTCAGGTCTGAGAGTTCCGGGCTGAAGGTGGCCGACAGGTTGTCGCCGCCGGACTCCACCAGGATCAGGTCCAGGCCGGGAAAGCGGCGGTTTAGCTGGTCCCCGGCCTCAAGGTTGATCGAAGCATCTTCGCGAATCGCCGTGTGCGGGCAGCCGCCGGTCTCCACGCCGATGATGCGCTCCGGCGCCAGTGCCTTGTTACGTACCAGAAAGTCGGCGTCTTCGCGGGTATAGATGTCGTTGGTGACCACCGCCAGGTTATAGCGATCACGCAGCGCCAGGCACAGGGCCAGGGTCAGGGCGGTCTTGCCGGAGCCCACCGGGCCGCCGATTCCGACGCGCAGGGGTTGTGTGTTCATGTGCTTCTCCACAATAAAAAACGTTCAGGAACGAAACAGGCGGCTGTACTGGCGTTCGTGGGCCATGCACGCCAGGGACAGGCCAAAGGCGGCGCTGCCCAACCGCGCAGGGTCAATGCGCTCGGCGTCCTGCTGGGCTTGCTGTAGCAAGGGCAGCAGTTCGCTGGTCAGGCGTTGCGCGGCTTGCTGGCCCAGTGGCAGGGTTTTCATCAGCACGGCCAATTGGTTCTCCAGCCAGCTCCACAGCCACGCGGCGAGGGCATCGTCGGGGCTGATGTGCCAGGCGCGGGCGGCCAGGGCCCAGCCAAGAGCCAGGTGCGGTTCGCCGCGTTGTGCAAGGAACTCACGGGCGGTGCTGTCCAGTTCCGGTAAGCCATTGAGCAGTTGCTGCAGGGAGTAACCCATTTGCCGGCTCTCCTGATACAGCTCGCGGGTCTCACGGCTGGCGCGGTGTTCTTCGCACAATTGCGCCAGCCCAGGCCAGTCCTGTTCAGCGGCAGCGCGGCAATGGCTGAGCAACAGCGGCGCTTCGAAGCGCGCAAGGTTGAGCAGCAACTGATCGCTGATCCAGCGCCCTGCGCTCGCGGCATCCTGTACGCGGCCGTTGTCCACAGCCATTTCCAGGCCCTGGGAATAGCTGTAGCCGCCAATCGGCAACTGCGGACTGGCCAGGCGCAACAGCGCCCAGGCTGGGTTCATAGACGTACGCCGAACTGGTGCAGCTTGGGCGGGTAGTTGAAGTCTTCGTCGCCATGGCGCGAATGATGATGGCCGCCGCCGTAGGCGCCATGTTCCGGCTGGAACGGCGCCTCGATGGTTTGCGCGTCGGCGCCCAACTGTTCCAGCATCGCCTTGAGCACGTAGTCGTCGAGCAGGCGCAGCCAGCTGTCGCCGACTTGCAGGGCCACATGGCGGTTACCCAGGTGATAGGCAGCGCGGGTCAGTTCAAAGGCGTTGCGGCAAGTGACGTGCAGCAGTTGTTCAGGGCGGGCGCACACGCGTACGACACGTCCGTCTTCAGCCTGTAGGAACTCGCCATCGTGCAAGGGCGGCTGTCCACGCTCCAAAAACAGGCCGACGTCTTCACCGTCGGCACTGAAACAGCGCAGGCGGCTTTTGCTGCGGGCTTCGAAGTTCAGCAGCAACTCAGCGGCCCAGAGGGCTTGGGGGGCGATTCGGCGGTGGATCACCAGCATCGGTAGGCTTCCAGCTATGAGCGATAGCAGTGCTAGAGCAAGGGGCTTGCCAACCTGCTACTGGCGTAGGAGTTTCCTGTCAGTGCAGGTGGTTGCGCATGGATAGGGCATCCACGGGTTGTATAGATCGTTCAAATTTGGTGCACATGAGCGGTTATAGCACTGGAAAAGGGCGTTTTCCCTGAAAGAAGCCTGGTGCTGCATGAAATTTCTTTCATCCAATTATCCGTTGCGTTTTTAAGGATTTATCCTACAAAGACCCGAGAATCGGCCTTCGTGGGCTTACGTGATGGTTCTTTAACATTCGCGCCGTGTTTAATTCACCGCGATGTTCATCATGTTCAAGTCATTTATTTGTTCATTCATTGTCGGCCTGTCGTGTGTTATCTCGTCAGCCTCGGCCAATCTTCAACAGCCGCCGACTTTCGCTTCAAGCCATGCGGCGTCTTCGGTCGACGATGTGATCGACCGCGCCCATCAACTGCTCGGCACTCCCTACAAGTGGGGCGGTACGTCTGCCGAGCAGGGGTTTGATTGCAGCAGTTTCCTGGTCTATCTGTTCAAGACCGAAGCCAACATTCAGTTGCCGCGTACCACTGCGGCGATGCACCGTTCAACCGCTGCAACCATCAAGCGCACAGCGTTAAGACCGGGCGATGCCGTATTTTTCAAAGGCAACGGGCGAGGGCAGGTGAGTCACGTCGGGCTGTATATCGGCGAAGGCAAGTTCATCCATTCACCGCGTACCGGCAAGCATGTGCGTATCGATTCGTTGAGCAATAAGTACTGGAGCAAGAACTACACAACGGCCAAGCGTTTTCACAAGGCTGGCTGAGGGATTACTCGGTACTGCCCAGCCCTTGCCAGTGCTTGAGGCCGATAAAGATAAAGCGCAGTTGCTGGGTGATTTTCGCCTGGGGCGTGAGGTGAGCCGGCAGGGCATGGGCCGGTGGGTCGATGATATCGGGCAGGGTGGCAAACACGCTTTTGACGATCAGGTCGGCCATCACATGTAAACCTTCTGCATCCAGATGCTGCAATTTGGGCATCAGCGTCAGGTCGGCGGCCAGGTCGCGGGTGATGTCCTCGCGCAGGGCGCCGATGGCTTGGCGCACGGCCAGGCAGCCGCCGTACTGTTCGCGGGCCAAAAACAGGAATTGCGAACGGTTGGCCGAAACTACGTCGAGAAAGATCCGCACAGAGGCATCGATAATGCCGCCCATCACGAATTCGTTGTGGCGCACCAGGCGGATCGTGGCACGGAAGGTCTGGCCGACTTCGCTGACCAATACCAGCCCAAGCTGGTCCATGTCGGCAAAATGGCGATAGAAACCAGTTGGCACTATACCCGCTGTCTTGGCCACTTCGCGCAGGCTCAGGCTGCCAAACCCACGGCCACACTCCATCAGATGGCGGGCTGCGTCCATCAAGGCAAGGCGTGTCTGTTGCTTCTGTTCGGCGCGGGGCAGCATGAGCGGATGGGCTTTTGTCGGCAAGTACAGCGACGCACTCTAGCAAAAGCGCTTTGCCGGCGTCGAACTTGGCGGGGGCGAGGCGTGACGCGGTCTATATAAAAGCAAAAGCCCGATCGGCTGATCGGGCTTTTTTCTGGGCCACCACGGGCTTAGCTCTGTGCTTGATGCAGTTCTTGCAAACGGTCGGCACCACCTTCAGCAACGCCTTCGGTGTAGGCGCGTTTGTTGGCTTGTTCAGCACCGCCTTCTACCAGACCTTTCTCTTGCAGGCGATTGTAGCCATTTTCAGCGACAGCACCTTTGGCGTAGTCACGGTTTTCGTCTTCTTGCGAACCGCTACGCGCCACGGTTTGGCTAGTCTGCATGGCTTGAGCTTTGTTCTGTGGAGTGGCCTGTTCGGCGGCTGGCAGGGCGAAAGCGCTGGAAGCCAGGACAGATAACAGGACGGTAGCGAGTAATTGGCGTTTCATGATGGTTGCTCCTTGGGAGGGCGATAAAGTGGGTACAGGGCTAATGCTACTCTTGATAAGTCGATATAAAAGTTCATAAACACAATGGTAATAATCAACAGAATTGATTGTTCCCTGCAAAGGCTCTAGATCGAGCCTCTCAAGCACGCGGTTTTGCACCGATGTGGGTATTTTCGACACGAACCTGGGTAACAATGGTGCGTCTTCGATGGGGGGAATTGTCTGGTTGATCAGGAAAATTGCTTTTTTCGGCTAAATCCGCCGTTGCGTTAAACCCCCAGGCACTTTGCCAGTCGTAGTCCTATAAGCTGTTTAAAAGGCTGTTGCCCAGCCAGTCGTATTCAGGAGTCCTGTGCAATGACGCGCACTCGTAAAATTCTCGCTTGGAGCTGCGCCAGCTTCGTTCTGTTAATGGCCATCGTGGTACTGGTGTTGGTGTTCTTCGACTGGAACCGCATCAAGCCGCCGCTCAACGCCAAGGTATCCGAAGAACTGCATCGCCCGTTCGCCATCAACGGCAACCTCGCGGTGGTGTGGCAGCGCGAGCCCGATGAGGGCGGCTGGCGTGCCTGGGTGCCGTGGCCCCATGTGATCGCCGAAGACCTGACCCTGGGCAACCCGGATTGGTCGAAACAACCGCAGATGGTCACGCTCAAGAAGGTCGAGCTGCGCATTTCACCCCTGGCCTTGCTGGTGCAGCGCGTGGTTATCCCGCGCATTGACCTCACCGAACCCAGTGCCCAGTTGCAGCGCCTGGCCGACGGCCGCGCCAACTGGGCGTTCAAGTTCGATCCCAAGGACCCCGACGCCGAGCCCTCCAACTGGGTGGTGGATATCGGCGCCATCGGCTTTGACAAGGGCCATGTGACCCTCGACGATCAAACCCTCAAGACTCAGTTGGATGTGATCATCGACCCCTTGGGCAAACCCATCCCGTTTGGTGAAATCGTCGGGGACGTCGATGCCAAGAAGGCGCTGGAAAAAGGCTCGGCGCCTCAGGACTACGCGTTCGGCCTCAAGGTAAAAGGCCAATATCACGGCCAGAAGCTCGCCGGCACCGGCAAGATCGGCGGTCTGCTGGCCTTGCAGGACGCGACCAAGCCGTTCCCGCTGCAGGCCCAGGTGAAAGTCGCCGACACCAGCATCGCCCTGGCCGGCACCCTGACCGACCCGCTTAACCTCGGTGCCCTTGACCTGCGCCTCAAGCTCTCAGGCAGCAGCCTGGGCAACCTCTACCCGTTGACCGGTGTGACATTGCCGGATTCGCCGGCCTATTCCACCGACGGCCATTTGATCGCCAAGCTGCATGAAGCCAGCGGCGCCTCATTCCGCTACGAGAACTTCAACGGCAAGATCGGCAACAGCGACATCCATGGCGACCTGGCCTATGTCGCCAGCCAGCCACGGCCCAAGCTCAGCGGCGCGCTGGTGTCCAACCAATTGCTGATGGATGATCTGGCGCCGCTGATTGGCGCAGATTCCAACGCCGAGCAAAAAGCCCGTGGCGGTAAAAGCAAACAACCGGCGACCAAAGTGCTGCCGGTTGAAGAGTTCCGCACCGAACGCTGGCGCGAGATGGATGCCGACGTGGAATTCACCGGCAAGCGCATCGTGCACAGTGCCGACTTGCCCTTCACCGATCTGTATACGCACCTGGTGCTCAACGACGGCCAACTGAGCCTCGAACCCCTGCGTTTCGGCGTGGCCGGCGGCAAGCTCGATGCGCAGATTCGCTTGAATGGCCGCACCACGCCGATGGAAGGCCGCGCCAAGCTGACGGCGCGCAATTTCAAGCTCAAGCAGCTGTTCCCGACCTTTGAACCGATGAAAACCAGCTTCGGTGAGCTCAACGGCGATGCCGATATTACCGGGCGTGGTAACTCGGTGGCGGCACTGCTGGGAACCTCCAACGGCGACCTGAAGATGCTGATCAACGATGGCGCCATCAGCCGCAGCCTGATGGAAATCGCCGGGCTCAACGTGGGCAACTACGTCGTGGGGCGCCTGTTCGGCGACGAGGAAGTGAAGATCAACTGCGCAGCGGCGGACTTCGGTATCAAGACGGGCCTGGCGACCACGCGGTTGTTTGTGTTCGATACCGAGAACGCCATCATCTACATCGACGGCACCGCGAACATGGCCACGGAGCAGTTGGACCTGACCATCACGCCGGAGTCCAAGGGCTTTCGCTTGTTTTCGCTGCGCTCGCCGCTGTACGTCAATGGGCCGTTTATCAAGCCCAATGCTGGCGTGAAAGCCATTCCGCTGGCGCTACGTGGTGCAGGCATGGTCGCCCTGGGCGTTATCGCCGGGCCAGCCGCCGGCTTGCTCGCCTTGGTCGCTCCAAGTGGCGGAGAGCCCAATGAGTGCGCACCGTTGCTACAGCAGATGAAGGAAGGCAAGGCACCGAAAACCGTGAAGTAACTGTAGGAACCGCAAAGCAAATGTGGGAGGGGGCTTGCTCCCGATTGCAGTGTGTCAGTCAGTACATCGGGTACTGAACCACCGCTATCGGGAGCAAGCCCCCTCCCACATGGGTATTGCCGTGTTGCGGGTTACAGGTCTTGCAGAATATCCGCCATATCATCGGCGTGCTCTTCTTCCTGGGCCAGGATGTCTTCGAAGATGCGACGGGTAGTCGGGTCTTTATCGCCGATGTACTGGATGATTTCACGGTAGCTGTCCACCGCGATGCGCTCGGCTACCAGGTCTTCGTAGACCATCTCTTTGAGCGAGTTGCCTGCCACATATTGAGCGTGGGAGTTCTTCGACAGCAGGTCGGGGTTGAACTCCGGCTCGCCGCCCAGTTGCACGATACGCTCGGCCAGTTTGTCGGCGTGCTCGGCTTCCTGGGTGGCGTGTTCAAGGAACTCATCGGCAGCCACGCTGGCTTTCAGGCCGTTGGCCATGAAGTAGTGACGCTTGTAGCGCAACACGCAAACCAGCTCAGTGGCCAGCGACTCGTTGAGCAGGCGGATGATTTCCTGACGGTCGGCGTCGTAGCCTTCGGTCACGGCACCGTTTTCGACATTCTGGCGGGCGCGGCTGCGCAGGGTCGCAATGTCAGTCAAGTGTGCTTCAGTCATTTCAATCTCCTGGGGCTAATCCGGTTGTACGCCACGCTCTGCCGGCGTGATCGCTATAGGTTGTGAGTCCCGGGCCAGGCGAAAAGTTTTATCGGATTTAACAGGATGTGTCATGAGCACGTCTGACCGGTGTGGTCCAGCGCTCCGACAGGATCACTCCACCCAGGGTCAGCAAGCCACCCACCAGGTGATACAGCGCCAACTCTTCCTTCAACACCACTGCTGCGATCAGTGCGGTAATCAACGGCAGCAGGTTGAAAAACAGCGTGGTACGGCTTGGCCCCAGGGTCTTCACCGAGTGCATCCACGCCAGCGGCGCCAGCATTGAAGCCAGCAGGCAGGCGTACAGCACCAGCGGAATATTCGTCCAGCCCAAACCGGCCTTGGCCGAGAACAGGTACAGCGGCAGCAGCACCACCACCGCCACCAGCACCTGCAAATACAGCAGCACCAACGGCGGCAGGCGCAGTTGCCATTTTTTCAGCAGGGTGCTGTAGACCGCATAAGCCAGCGTCGCCACCAGCATCATGCCGTCACCCAGGTTGACCCCGTGTTGCAACAGCGCGCCCAGGCTGCCGGACGATACCACCACCACAACACCGGCGAACGACAGCACCGCGCCGGTCAGCGCGCCTAAGGTCAGGCGTTGCCCCAGGCTGATAATCGCGGCGGTCAACGCCATCAGCGGCATCAGCGAGAGGATGATGCCCATGTTGGTGGCGCTGGTCAGCGTGGCGGCGTAATAGGCCAGGCTTTGATACACCGCCATGCCCAGCACGCCGAGGATGAAGATCTTGCCCAGGTTGGGACGGATAAGCGGCCAGTTGGCAACGACCGGCTTGAGCATGAACGGGGTGAACAGCAGTGCTGCGAACAGCCAGCGGTAAAAGCCGATTTCAGCCGGGAAAATCGAGCCCACGGCCAATTTGTTGACCACGGTGTTGCCGGCCCAGATAAAGATGGCCAGCAGCGGATACGCGTATTGCATCGAAAGAAACCCAGTGTATTGACGAGGCGCGATTATCCCCTGTCTGGATCGAAGCCTATACTGCGATCCAGACAACCGACCTCTGAATCCAGACAACATGCCCCGACATACCGTACGCCTGGCGGATTTCCCCCGCCTGCCGAGCCCTGTGTACTTTCGCTATTCCGATTTCGCACCCGATACCGAGTGCACCCCGCACCGGCACAGCTGGGGGGCATTGGACTATTCAGCCAACGGCGTGATGCGCATGGAGGTGGCTGGCAGCCGTTTTATGTCGCCGCCGCAGTACGCGGTGTGGATTCCGCCCAATACCGAACACAGCTCCTACAACGCCCAGGCGATTGTCTATCGTTCGGTGGGCTTGGCGCCGACGCTCTGCGAGCAGCTGCCGCAAGCGCCGTGCACGCTGACGATCAGCGATATTCTCAAGGCCATCCTCAGCGATTTCGCCCAGCGCGACGTGAATATCCCGCAATCGGACGCGGATATCCGCCTGGCCCAGGTGCTGGTGGACCAACTCAAGCAGGCGCCGATCCATGATGGCTTCCTGCCCTACGCCCGCCACCCCGGGCTGCTGGGGGTGCTGGAAGGTATGCAGGCGCAGCCCGCCGACAATCGCCCGCTCGGGCAATGGGCTGAGCAGGTACATGTGAGCGAACGCACCCTGGCGCGTCAGTTTGTGCGCGAGCTGGGTATGAGTTTTGGTGAATGGCGCCAGCGCCTGCGCTACCTGGCGGCCATCGAAGCCCTGGACAGTGATCGCAGCGTGCAGCACGTGGCGTTTGATTTGGGCTACAGCACCGCCTCGGCATTTATCGCCATGTTCCAACGCCATGCTGGCTGCACCCCGGAGCACTACCGACGGACGAATATTCGTGGCCGGTGAAGTTGTAACAGCTTTTGACTACACTGCGCTGTAGGCCGTGCCCGTCGGCACGGTAACAGGGAGAAAACTCCATGAAGATGCTGCGTATTCCGTTGTTGATGATGGGCCTGCTGTTGTGTTCACAAGGTTTTGCCGCCACTGCCCAGCAGAACAAAATGACCACCTGCAATGCCGAAGCCACCACCAAGACCCTCAAGGGCGATGACCGCAAGGCCTTCATGAAGACCTGCCTGTCGGCGCCTGCCGCCAACGATGCCAAGACCCTGACGCCGCAGCAGCAGAAGATGAAGGACTGCAATGCGTCGGCTAAAACCAAAGCGTTGACCGGCGATGCGCGTAAAACATTCATGAGCACCTGCCTCAAAGGTTAATCACGATTTCGCAGGCGCTGCAGATCAAATGTGGGAGGGGGCTTGCTCCCGATAGCGCCGTGTCAGTCAATCGATTCATTGGCTGATCCTCCGTAATCGGGAGCAAGCCCCCTCCCGCACTTGATCGCATTCACAGTCGTCCCCCCTCGCTTGATGCCTGCAACGCTGGCAGACTGCCCATCCTTTAACGCCGTTCGTTTTGAGGCTGTATGCCAACGTTTTCTCAGCGTCATGTGTTGTTGCTGGCCAGCTACATCATCATTTTCGGCGGGTTGCTGCTGGTGCTGCCGCTCAAATTGCTGCCCAGCCTGCTGGCCGGCCTGTTGGTCTATGAACTGGTCAACATGCTCACTCCCCAACTGCAACGGCTGATCGAAGGCCGGCGCGCCCGTTGGCTGGCGGTGGCCTTGCTCGGCACCCTGATCGTCAGCGTACTCACCTTGATCTTCGCCGGCGCCATCAGCTTCCTGCTCCACGAAGCTGAAAACCCCGGGGCTTCCCTGGATAAATTCATGGGCGTGGTCGACCGCGCACGCGGCCAGTTACCGCCGTTCATCGACGCCTACCTGCCCGCCAGCGCCGCCGAGTTTCGCGTGGCCATCGGCGACTGGATGAGCAAGCACTTGAGCGAACTGCAACTGGTCGGCAAAGACGCCGCCCATATGTTCGTCACCTTGCTGATCGGCATGGTGCTCGGCGCCATCATCGCCCTGCAACGGGTGCCCGACCTGACCAAACGCAAACCCCTGGCCGCCGCGCTGTTCGACCGTTTGCACCTGCTGGTTCAGGCGTTTCGCAACATCGTCTTCGCCCAGATCAAAATCGCCGCGCTCAACACGGCTTTCACCGCCGTGTTTCTCGCCGTGGTGCTGCCGCTGTGCGGCATTCACCTACCGCTGACCAAAACCCTGATCGTGCTGACCTTCCTGCTTGGCTTGCTGCCGGTGATCGGCAATCTGATGTCCAACACCCTGATCACCATCGTCGCGCTGTCGCTGTCGATCTGGGTGGCGGTAGCGGCGCTGGGGTATTTGATCGTGATCCACAAGGTCGAGTACTTCCTCAACGCGCGCATCGTCGGCGGGCAGATCAGTGCCAAGTCGTGGGAGTTACTGCTGGCGATGCTGGTGTTTGAAGCCGCGTTCGGTTTGCCGGGGGTGGTGGCAGGGCCGATTTATTATGCGTATCTGAAGAGTGAGCTGAAGTTGGGTGGGATGGTTTAGGCGCAGATGCGAGTTACAAGCTGCAAGCGGCAAGTGGAAGCAGATTGGCTTTTACTTGCCGGTTGCAGCTGAAAACTTACCGCTTAAGACCCATAACGCTTGCTGGCCTCAATCGCCAAACCGCTGCCGATACTGCCGAAGATATTGCCTTCCACATGCCGCGCATTCGGCAGCATCGCCGAGATACTGTGGCGCAACGCGGGGATGCCGCTGGAACCACCGGTGAAGAACACCGTGTCCACCTGGGCCACGCTCACCGAGGCGTCATTGAGCAATTGCGTGACACTGCCGCGCACGCGTTCAAGCAGGTTGTCGATGGAGGACTCGAACAGCGCCCGGCTCAGGTCCACGCTCAGGCCGGCTTCGATACGATCCAGTGGCACATGGCGGCTGTCTGCCTGCGTCAGCTGGATCTTGGTTTCTTCCACTTCCATCGCCAGCCAGTGCCCGGCGCGCTGTTCGATCAGCTTGAACAGGCGGTCGATGCCGCCGGTGTCTTCGATGTCGTAGCGCATGCTGCCCAGGGCCAGCTGGGACTTTTGCGAGTACACCGAGTTGATGGTGTGCCAGGTCGCCAGGTTCATGTGGTGGCTGGTAGGCATGTAGGCGCCGCTCTTCATGCGGCTGCCGTAGCCGAACAGCGGCATCATGCCGGCCAGCGAGAGTTGCTTATCGAAATCGGTTCCGCCGATGTGCACGCCACCGGTGGCGAGGATGTCGCTCTGGCGGTTGTCGTTGTGACGGCGGTCCGGCGACAGGCGCACCAGGGAGAAGTCGGAGGTACCACCGCCGATGTCGACGATCAGCACCAGCTCCTCTTTTTCAATGGTGGACTCGTAGTCGAACGCCGCCGCAATCGGTTCGTACTGGAACGAGATGTCCTTGAAGCCGATCTTGCGCGCCACGTCCACCAGGGTGTTCTCGGCTTCCTGGTCGGCCATCGGGTCGTCATCGACGAAGAATACCGGGCGGCCCAATACCACTTCTTCGAACTCACGCCCCGCGTTGGCTTCGGCGCGGCTCTTGAGTTGGCCGATAAACAGCGCCAGCAGGTCGGTAAAAGGCATTGCAGTGCCAAGCACGCTGGTGTCGTGCTTGATCAGCTTGGAACCCAGCAGGCTCTTGAGCGAGCGCATCAAGCGGCCTTCGTAGTTCTCCAGGTATTCGTGCAGCGCCAGGCGACCGTACACCGGGCGGCGCTCCTCAAGGTTGAAGAAGACCACCGACGGCAGGGTGATTTTGTCGTCCTCCAGCGCGATCAGCGTTTCCATGCCGGGGCGGATCCAGCCGACGGTGGAGTTGGACGTGCCGAAGTCAATGCCGCAGGCACGGGCTGGGGATGGGTTTTTCATGTCTATCGGGTTCCGGTTGAAAAACGGCCGCGCAGTGTATGCCAGTCGCAAGCGCTTGCGTAGGCCAACCATCCGTTAAATCGTGCTTGAAAGTACGGGATTTGCCCCCACATCTGTTGCATACGGCTGATGCCGATAACACTTTGACGTACCCCCCAGGCCGCAACCCTCACCAGGTGCAAACCAGCGCACGTTGCGCCCCGGGCAGTGCGATCTCGATAAAGGATGGTGAACCGTCGATGGATTTCAAAGATTACTACAAGATTCTGGGTGTCGAGCCGACGGCCGATGACAAGGAAATCAAGGCTGCCTATCGCAAGCTCGCGCGCAAATATCACCCCGATGTGAGCAAGGAAAAAGACGCCGAAGAGAAATTCAAGGACGCGTCCGAAGCCTATGAAGCGCTTAAAAGCGCCGATAAGCGAGCCGAGTACGACGAATTGCGCAAATACGGCCAGCATGGCCAGCCGTTCCAGGGCCCGCCGGGCTGGCAGAGCCGTGGCGGCTTTGGCGGTGGCCAGGACGCGGGCGATTTCTCGGACTTTTTCAGCTCGATCTTTGGCTCGCGCGGCGATGCTTTCGGTGGTGGTCAACGTCGTCCTACCGGGCGCAAGGGCCAGGATGTGGAGATGCAGCTGTCGGTCTCCCTTGAGGAAACCCTGTCGGCCGAGTCCAAGCAGATCAGCTTTCAGGTGCCGCAATACGACGCCTCTGGCCGGCATGTCAGCAATAGCGTCAAGAGCCTGAATGTGAAGATCCCCGCCGGTGTAGCCGACGGCGAGCGCATCCGTCTCAAGGCCCAGGGCGCGCCAGGCATTGGCGGTGGCGCCAATGGCGACCTGTACCTGATCATCAAGTTTGCGCCGCACCCCAAGTTCGAGGTCGATGGCGAGAACCTGGTCATCAACCTGCCGCTGGCCCCGTGGGAGTTGGCCTTGGGTGCGGAAGTGGCAGTGCCGACCCTGACCGGCAAGATCAACCTCAAGGTGCCTGCCGGCAGCCAGAATGGCCAGCGTATGCGCGCCAAGGGCCATGGCTTGCTGAACAAGGCCGGGCAGCGTGGCTACCTGTTCATCCAGTTGAAGGCGGTCATGCCCCCTGCGGGCAATGAGGATGTGAAAGCGTTGTGGCAGGAGCTGGCGCAAAAAGCCGCTTTTAACCCACGCGAGCAGTTCTAAGGTCCTGTGGCGAGAGAGCAAGCTCCCTCGCCACATGAGTTTGAGCTAGAACAGGAAATATCGCTGCGCCATCGGCAGGACTTCAGCCGGTTCACACCACAGCAGTACGCCATCGGCCTTGACCTGATAGGTCTGCGGATCAACCTCGATATCCGGCAGGTAATCGTTGTGGATCAGGTCGCTTTTCTGCACATCGCGGCAGCCCTTGACCACTGCAATCTGCTTCTTCAATCCCAGGGCTTCGGGCAGGCCGGCGTCCTGTGCCGCCTGGCTGATAAACGTCAGACTGGTGGCGTGCAGTGAGCTGCCGAAGCTGGCGAACATCGGGCGGTAATGCACCGGTTGCGGTGTGGGAATCGAGGCGTTGGCATCGCCCATCAGGCTCGACGCAATCGCGCCGCCCTTGAGGATCAGGGTCGGCTTGATACCGAAAAACGCCGGGCGCCACAACACCAGGTCCGCCCATTTGCCGACTTCGACGGAACCGACGATATGGCTCACGCCGTGGGTGATCGCCGGGTTGATGGTGTACTTGGCGATGTAGCGCTTGGCGCGGAAGTTGTCGTTGCCGGGGCCGTCACCCGGCAGTGGGCCGCGCTGTTTTTTCATCTTGTCGGCGGTCTGCCAGGTGCGCGTGATCACCTCGCCGACACGGCCCATGGCCTGGCTGTCTGAACTGATCATCGAGAACGCGCCGAGGTCATGCAGGATGTCTTCGGCGGCGATGGTCTCGCGGCGGATGCGGCTCTCGGCGAAGGCCACGTCTTCGGCGATGCTCGGGTCCAGGTGATGACACACCATCAGCATGTCCAAGTGCTCGTCGATGGTGTTGCGGGTGAATGGCCGCGTCGGGTTGGTAGAACTGGGCAGCACGTTCGGGTAACCGCACGCCTTGATGATGTCAGGTGCGTGGCCGCCACCGGCACCTTCAGTGTGGTAAGTGTGAATGGTGCGGCCCTTTAGCGCGGCGAGGGTGGTTTCGACGAAGCCCGACTCGTTGAGGGTGTCGCTGTGGATCGCCACCTGCACATCGTACTGGTCGGCGACGCTCAGGCAGTTATCAATGCTGGCAGGCGTGGTACCCCAGTCTTCATGCAGCTTCAAACCAATGGCACCGGCCTTGACCTGCTCGATCAATGGCTCGGGCAAACTGGCGTTGCCCTTGCCGGTGAACCCGATGTTCATCGGGAACGAATCACTGGCCTGCAGCATCCGCGCAAGGTGCCACGGCCCCGACGTGCAGGTGGTGGCATTGGTACCGGTGGCCGGCCCGGTGCCGCCACCGATCATGGTGGTGACGCCGCTGGTCAGTGCTTCTTCGATCTGCTGCGGGCAGATGAAGTGCACATGGGAGTCGATGCCGCCGGCGGTGAGGATCATGCCTTCACCGGCGATCACTTCGGTGCTGGCGCCAATGGCCATGGTCACGCCGGGCTGGATATCCGGGTTGCCGGCCTTGCCGATGGCATGGATGCGACCGTTCTTCAAGCCAACGTCAGCCTTGACGATGCCCCAGTGGTCAATGATCAGCGCATTGGTGATCAGGGTGTCCACTACCTCATGGGCGAGCAACTGGCTCTGGCCCTGGCCGTCACGGATCACCTTGCCGCCGCCGAATTTGACTTCTTCGCCATAGACGGTGAAGTCCTGTTCGACTTCGACAAACAGCTCGGTGTCGGCCAGGCGGACTTTGTCGCCGACGGTTGGGCCATACATGTCGGCGTAGGCTTGGCGGCTGATTTTCATGTGGTTGCCCTGATTAATTGTGTTGAATGTGAGATCGCTATCGCGGGCAAGCCCGCTCCCACATTTTGATTTGTGAACACTGTCAAAAGGTGGGAGCCGGCTTGCCTGCGATGAGGCCCTAGAGGTCGCCCATAATTCGACCGGCAAACCCGAACACCCGGCGCCCGCCGCTCAAATCGACTAACTCCACCTCCCGACGCTGCCCCGGCTCAAACCGAACCGCCGTGCCTGCCGGAATATTCAGGCGCATACCGCGGCTCGCTGCACGGTCAAATTCCAGCGCGTCATTGGTCTCGAAAAAATGGTAATGCGAGCCCACTTGAATCGGCCGGTCGCCGCTATTGGCCACGCTCAAGGTGACGGTGCGGCGGCCGACATTCAGTTCGATCTCGCCAGGCTGGATCTGATATTCACCAGGAATCATGCCGGTTGCCCCAGGGTCTTGTAGTAGATGGCGGTCGGGCTGTAGCGCCCGTCCGGGCTTTGGCAGTAATCGGGCAGCTCACCGATCTTGATGTAGCGCAGCGACTGATAGAAGGCTTCGGCGCCGGAGCCGGCCTCGGTGTCCAGATACAGCAGGCCGCGCTTGTGCTGGCGTGCGGCGAGCTCCAGGCTGTGCATCAATTGCTGGCCCAGGCCATGGCGGCGGGCGCTGCTGTGCACCAGCAACTTTTGCACTTCGGCGCGGTTGAGGCCATTGGCCTTTTGGCACAGCGCCAGTTGTACACTGGCGACTACCCGTTCTTCACGTACCACCACCCACAACAGCAGGCTGGCGTCTTCGATACCGGCTTGCACGCCGGTCAGATACTCGCGGGCCTGGGCCTCATCGAAGTCGGCCATAAAGCCCACCGACGCGCCATGCTGCACCGCGTCCAGCAACAGCTCGATCAAGCCCAGGCGGTAATGGGCGAAACTTTCAGCATTGACTCGACGCAGTTGTGCAGCGCTCATCGATCTCACTCCTTGGGCGGTTCGGCGCCCGGATTCAACGTCAGTTGCATAAAGGTCAGGTCCAGCCAGCGGCCGAACTTGATGCCCACTTGAGGCATCTGCCCGGTAATGGTGAAACCCAGGCGCTCATGCAGGCGGATCGAGGCCAGGTTGCCGCTTTCGATGGCGGCGACCATGACGTGCTTGCCGCAGCTGCGGGCGCGCTCGATCAGGGCCTGCATCAGGAGTGGACCGAGGCCTTTGCCGCGCTGGTCATTGCGCACGTACACCGAGTGTTCGACGCTGTAGCGGAAGCCTTCGAAAGGTCGCCAGTCGCCGAATGAGGCGTAGCCGGTGACTTCGTCGTTTTCCACCGCGACCAGGATCGGGTACTGCTGCGCCTGGCGTGCGCTGAACCAGGCTTGGCGGTTGGCCAGGTCCACCGGTTGTTCGTTCCAGATCGCTGTGGTGTTGAGCACCGCGTCGTTGTAGATGTCGCGGATCGCCGGCAGGTCTTGCTCGGTAGCATCACGAATCATGGCCGGGCCTCACGCGATTGGCTGGTGGACAGTCACCAGCTTGGTGCCATCGGGGAAGGTGGCTTCCACCTGGATATCCGGGATCATTTCCGGGATGCCTTCCATCACTTGCTCGCGGCTGAGCAAGGTGGTGCCGAAGTGCATCAACTCGGCCACGGTGCGGCCATCGCGAGCGCCTTCCATCAGCGCGGCCGAGATATAGGCGATGGTTTCCGGGTAGTTGAGCTTCACGCCGCGCGCCAAGCGGCGCTCGGCCACCAGGCCGGCGGTGAAGATCAGCAGTTTGTCTTTTTCCCGTGGGGTCAGGTCCATGGTTCAAGGTCCTTTAAATGCATTCTTCATGTGCTCCAGATTCTCGGTGATATCGCTTCTCGGCCCAATACGGCCGGGCGCAGCAATCGCCATAAATCAATCAACCACCCCCGCGCCAACAGCGCTTCCTCGGCCAGACAACGCGCCACCAGCAACCCAGGCAGTTGGGTCAAATCTCCGCGCACCGCGTGGGGCAGCGAGCGGCAACGCTCAAGCAATTCAGGATCGACCTCACCCGTCACCAGCAACGTGGCAAACACCGGCTGCCCATCCAGCCCGATGGGCGAATCCAGCAACCCATCGGCGCCCACAATGCGCTGGCGCTCATGCCAGAGCAACTGGCCGTCGCGGCGAATATCCAGGTGTGATTGAAAGTGGCCGAGGTCGAACCGCTCGCCGCTGGCCGGGCGCCCCAGGGCGACCACGTCCCAGTAGAACAACCGCGCATCGCCCGAGAGCTCGATGCGCGTAGTGAGTTCGGCCTGGGCGGCGCTGAACACGATGGTTTCCTGGGGCAGCCATTCCAGGGTCGCGCCGGCCTCGACGGTCAACTCAAGTTGCTGAAATGCCGGGCCGCTGGCGCGGTACCACTTGGCGGCGCCGGGGCTGGTCAACTGCGCCCATGCACCGGCGCTGACGTGGGCGCTGATGTCCAGGCGATCGCCGCCGGCAATTCCGCCGGGCGGGTGCACGATGATGTGCTGGCACACCTGGGGGCCTTCGGCGTACAGGTGCTTTTGCACGCGCAGCGGGCCCAGGTGGCGGCGCAATACCGGGCGCGTGGTGTCGCCGAAACGCGCGTAGCCGAGTTCCAGCGCGGCGTGCCAGCTGGGGGTGAACAGGGCAGGGGAAACGGGCAGGTTCATGGTTTTTGGCTTAATGTCGTGACGCCACAGATTAGATGGTTACGAGGCCGCGTACACCTTCGCTCTCCATATTTTCACCGCGGCCCTGCTGCACGATTTCACCGCGTGACATCACCAGGTAGTGGTCGGCCAGTTCGGCAGCGAAGTCGTAGAACTGCTCCACCAGCAGGATCGCCATGTCGCCACGCTCGGCAAGCTTCTTGATCACCGCACCGATCTCCTTGATCACCGACGGCTGGATACCTTCGGTGGGCTCATCGAGGATCAGCAGGCGCGGGCGGCTGGCCAGGGCGCGGCCAATCGCCAACTGTTGCTGCTGGCCCCCGGACAAATCGCCGCCGCGTCGATGCTTCATCTGCAGCAACACCGGAAACAGCTCGTAGATGAACGCGGGCACTTCCCTGGCTTCGGAACCGGGGAAGCGCGACAGCCCCATCAGCAGATTTTCTTCCACCGTCAGCCGGCCAAAAATCTCCCGGCCCTGAGGCACATAAGCGATCCCGGCATGGACACGCTGGTGCGGCTTGAAGCCGGTGATGGCCTTGCCTTCCCAATTTACCGCGCCCTCCTTGGCCGGCAGCAAGCCCATCAGGCACTTGAGCAGGGTGGTCTTGCCCACGCCGTTGCGGCCGAGCAGGCAGGTGACTTCGCCGATTTTCACGTCGAAGGACAGCCCGCGCAGGATGTGGCTACCGCCGTAGTACTGGTGCAGTTTGTCGACTTGCAGCATTCTCAATACCTCTTCAATCCCCCTGCGGGAACCGGATCAAATGTGGGAGCTGGCTTGCCTGCGATGCAGGCGACTCGGTGTTTGTGTGACACTGAGGTGACGCCATCGCAGGCAAGCCAGCTCCCACATAAAGCAGTTCGTGTCAGCGTTAGCGACCGAGGTAGACCTCGATCACCCGCTCATTTTCCTGCACCTGTTCCAGCGACCCTTCGGCCAATACGCTGCCCTGGTGCAACACGGTGACGTGATCAGCGATGGAGCCGACAAAGCCCATGTCGTGCTCCACCACCATCAAAGAATGCTTGCCGGCCAGGCGCTTGAACAGTTCGGCGGTGAATTCGGTTTCGGCGTCGGTCATGCCGGCCACCGGTTCGTCGAGCAGCAACAGTTGCGGGTCTTGCATCAGCAACATGCCGATTTCCAGGAACTGCTTCTGACCGTGGGACAGCAAGCCGGCGGGCCGATGCACCGAGGCGGTCAGGCGGATGGTGTCGAGTACTTCATCGATGCGGTCTTTTTGCTCGCCACTCAGGCGCGCCCGCAGGCTGGCCCACACCGACTTGTCGGTCTTCTGCGCCAGCTCAAGGTTTTCGAACACGCTGAGGGCTTCGAACACCGTAGGCTTCTGGAACTTGCGGCCGATACCGGCCTGCGCGATTTGCACTTCGCTCATGCTGGTCAGATCCAGGGTTTCGCCGAACCAGGCCCTGCCGTGGCTGGGCCGGGTCTTGCCGGTGATCACGTCCATCAACGTGGTCTTGCCTGCGCCGTTGGGGCCGATGATGCAGCGTAATTCGCCGACGCCGATATACAGGTTCAGGTCATTCAACGCTTTGAAGCCGTCGAAGCTGACGCTGATATCTTCCAGGGTCAGGATGGTGCCGTGGCGGGTATTGAGCCCTTTGCCTGCGGCCTGGCCGATACCGATCGCATCGCGGCCGCTGCCCGCATCGAAAATAGGTTCAAGCATGACGTTCCTCATTTCTTCAGCAGGCCGATAACGCCCTTGGGCAGGTACAGGGTGACGATGATGAACAGCGCCCCCAGGAAGAACAGCCAGTACTCGGGAAACGCCACCGTGAACCAGCTCTTCATGCCGTTGACCACCCCAGCGCCGAGCAATGGCCCGATCAGTGTGCCCCGCCCGCCGAGGGCGACCCATACGGCGGCCTCGATGGAGTTGGTCGGCGACATTTCGCTGGGGTTGATAATGCCCACCTGCGGCACATACAACGCCCCTGCCAACCCGCACAACACTGCGCTCAACACCCACACGAACAACTTGAAGCCACGCGGGTCGTAACCACAGAACATCAGGCGGTTCTCGGCATCGCGCAAGGCGGTCAGCACGCGGCCGAACTTGCTCTGCGCCAGGCGCCAGCCGATGTACAGGCTGGCCACCAGCAACAGCACCGTGGCCACAAACAACACCGCCCGTGTGCCAGGTTCTGTAATGCCAAAGCCCAGGATGCTGCGAAAATTGGTAAAGCCGTTATTGCCGCCGAACCCGGTCTCGTTGCGAAAGAACAACAGCATTCCGGCAAAGGTCAGGGCCTGGGTCATGATCGAGAAATACACGCCTTTGATCCGTGAGCGGAAGGCGAAGAAACCGAACACCAGCGCGAGCACTCCCGGGGCCAGCACCACCAGGCACAGCGCCCAGAGAAAGTTGTCGGTGCCCGCCCAGTACCAGGGCAATTCGGTCCAGGACAAAAAGGTCATGAACGCCGGCAACCCGTCGCCCGACGCCTGGCGCATCAGGTACATGCCCATGGCATAACCGCCCAGGGCGAAGAACAGACCGTGGCCCAGGGACAACATCCCGGCATAGCCCCACACCAGGTCCAGCGCGAGCGCGACGATGGCGTAGCAGAGGATCTTGCCCACCAGTGTCAGGGTGTAGGCCGACACATGCAGTGGATTGTCCGGCGCCAGCAGCGAACACAGTGGCAGCGCCAGAAGCAGGAACAGGATCACCACGCCGACGGCGATCGTCACCTTGGGGCCGGCTTTTTGCGTGGCCGTAAGCATCAATGGCTGGTTCATCAGTCGATCACCCGTCCTTTCAGTGCGAAGAGTCCTTGCGGGCGTTTCTGGATAAATAGAATGATCAGCGCGAGGATCAGGATCTTGCCGAGCACGGCACCGATTTGCGGTTCAAGAATCTTGTTGGCGATACCCAGGCCGAAGGCTGCCATTACGCTACCGGCCAACTGGCCGACGCCACCGAGTACCACCACCAGGAACGAGTCGATGATGTAGCTCTGGCCCAGGTCCGGGCCGACGTTGCCGATCTGGCTCAGGGCCACGCCACCAAGGCCTGCGATGCCGGAGCCCAGACCAAAGGCGAGCATGTCCACGCGCCCGGTGGGCACGCCGCAGCAGGCGGCCATGTTGCGGTTCTGGGTGACGGCGCGCACGTTAAGACCCAGGCGTGTCTTGTTCAGCAACAACCAGGTGAGCACCACCACGAACAGCGCGAAGGCAATGATGACGATGCGGTTGTACGGCAGCACCAGGTTGGGCAGTACTTGAATACCGCCGGACAGCCAGGCGGGGTTGGACACTTCGACGTTCTGCGCGCCGAACACCAGGCGCACCAGTTGGATCAGCATCAGGCTGATGCCCCAGGTGGCGAGCAGGGTTTCCAGTGGTCGGCCATAGAGGTGACGAATCACCGTGCGTTCCAGGGCCATGCCGATGGCGGCGGTGACGAAGAACGCCACCGGCAGCGCGATCAGCGGGTAGAACTCGATGGCCTGGGGCACATAGCGCTGCATCATCAGCTGCACCACATAGGTGGAGTAGGCGCCGAGCATCAGCATCTCGCCATGGGCCATGTTGATCACGCCGAGCAGGCCGAAGGTGATCGCCAGACCCAGTGCCGCCAGCAATAGAATCGAGCCCAGCGACATGCCGCTGAACGCCTGCCCGAGGATCTCGCCGACCATCAGTTTGCGTTTGACCTGGGCCAGGCTGGTTTCAGCGGCGGTGTGCACAGCCGCATCGGTTTCTACGCCTGGCGCAAGCAGCGCTTCGAGGCGCGTGCGTGCCAGCGGGTCGCCGGTGCTGCCGAGCAGACGCACGGCGGCCAGACGCACCGCAGGGTCACTGTCCACCAGTTGCAGGTTGGCCAGGGCCAGGCTGAGGGCGCTGTGCACATCCTCGTCGGTTTCGGCGGCGACCTGCTGGTCGAGGAATTTCAACTGCGCAGGCACAGCGCTTTTTTGCAGGGTTCGAGCTGCCGCCAGGCGAACCTTGGGATCGGCGGCGAGCAGTTGCTGGCTGGCTTGAACGTTGTCGATCAGGCCGCGCAGACGGTTGTTCAGGCGTACGGTCCTGGTTTCGCCATTGAGCTTGAGCTGGCCTTGTTGCAGGGCATCCACCAGTTCGATGCGCGCCGGGTCGGGCTGTGCGGCCCAGTCCTGGAGAAGCTTGGCTTGCTGCATCGGGTTGGCTTTGAGGAAGTCTTCGGCATCGCTGGCGTGTGCGGCCAAAGGCAGCAACAACAGCACGGCGAGGATGAAGCGGTGGAGGGCAGTGGGCATACAAAAATGTCCTGATCATGCGGGGACAGTGTGGGCGCTGGTTGTCTGTGGGAGCTGGCTTGCCTGCGATGGCATCGCTGCGGTGTGTCAGGCACACCGAGTTGTTTGCATCGCAGGCAAGCCAGCTCCCACATTGACCATGCCCTACATTAGAGTCGTGGGGCTTTAGTTGCTCTTCACCGCGTAATCCGGCTTCTTGTCATTGCCCGGGATGTAAGGGCTCCATGGCTGTGCCCGAATCGGTGCTTCGGTCTGCCACACCACCGAGAACTGCCCATCAGCCTGGATCTCGCCGATCATCACCGGCTTGTGCAGGTGGTGGTTGGTCTTGTCCATGGTCAGGGTAAAGCCCGACGGTGCGGCGAAGGTCTGGCCGCCCAGGGCTTCGCGCACTTTGTCGACGTCGGTGGACTTGGCTTTCTCTGCCGCCTGGGCCCACATATGGATGCCCACATAGGTGGCTTCCATCGGGTCGTTGGTCACGGCTTTGTCTGCGCCCGGCAGGTTGTGCTTCTTGGCGTAGGCTTTCCAGTCGGCGACGAATTTCTGGTTGACCGGGTTCTCTACCGACTGGAAGTAATTCCACGCCGCCAGGTTGCCCACCAGTGGTTTGGTGTCGATGCCGCGCAGTTCTTCTTCGCCCACCGAGAACGCCACCACCGGTACTTCGGTGGCTTTCAAGCCCTGGTTGGCCAGCTCTTTGTAGAACGGCACGTTGGAATCGCCGTTGACGGTGGAGACCACCGCAGTCTTGCCGCCGGCGGAGAATTTCTTGATGTTGGCGACGATGGTCTGGTAATCGGCATGGCCGAACGGCGTGTAGACCTCTTCGATATCTTTATCCGCCACGCCTTTGGAATGCAGGAACGAGCGCAGGATCTTGTTGGTGGTGCGCGGGTACACGTAGTCGGTGCCCAGCAGGAAGAAGCGCTTGGCACTGCCGCCTTCTTCGCTCATCAGGTATTCCACTGCCGGAATCGCCTGCTGGTTTGGCGCCGCACCGGTGTAGAACACGTTCGGTGACATCTCTTCGCCTTCGTACTGCACCGGGTAGAACAGCAAACCGTTGAGTTCTTCGAACACCGGCAATACGGATTTGCGCGACACCGAGGTCCAGCAGCCAAACACCACGGCAACCTTGTCCTGGGTCAACAGTTGCCGGCCTTTTTCTGCGAACAGCGGCCAGTTGGACGCCGGGTCCACCACCACTGGTTCGAGCATCTTGCCGTTCACGCCGCCCTTGGCGTTGATCTCGTCGATGGTCATCAGCGCCATGTCTTTAAGCGAGGTTTCGGAGATCGCCATGGTCCCGGACAACGAGTGCAGGATGCCGACCTTGATGGTCTCGGCGGCCTGGACGGTCCAGGTCAACCCCATGGCGGCAATGGATGCCGACAAAGTAAAAGCCTTGATCAAGCTACGACGCTGCATGGTGCGATCTCCGTGGACTCAACACTGTTATGAGGGGAAAGTTGAGCAGGTGATTGCAAGCGCTGTGCCGAGTCGGAAAAAGGCATGAAATGGTCGCTTCGCCCAGGTCAGCGCATGGGAAATGCACCATGAAATGGCGGGTCGGTCTGCCAGGTGCGTGGCTGTGCGCTACAACGGGGCGCGCTCAACGCTTGCGCATCAAACCGATAAAAAACAGCCCGCCAATCGCCGCCGTCGCCACGCCAATCGGCAAGTCTTCGGGCGCTATCAGTGTGCGTGCGGCGACATCGACCCACACCAGGAACACACTGCCAAGCAGCACGCACACTGGCAGTAAACGCCGGTGTTCGGCACCTATCAGGCGCCGGGCGATGTGCGGCACCATCAGCCCGACAAAGCCGATAGAGCCGCTGATGGACACCAGCACGCCGGTCATCAGCGAGGCGACCAGGAAGACTTTCAAGCGTACATTGCGTGCGTTCAAACCGAGGGTCACGGCGGTCTGCTCACCGGCCATCAATGCGTTGAGCGGGCGGGCCATGCCTAGCAGCAACAGCAACCCCAGCAGCACCGTGGTGGCGGGAATTGCCAGCAGTTCCCAGCGGGCCAGTCCCAGGCCGCCGAGCATCCAGAACATCACCGCCGAGGCGGCGCGGTGGTCACCCATGAACAGCAGCAGGTTGGCCACCGCCATCATCACGAACGACACCGCGACACCACACAGCAACAGGCGATCGCTTTCCAGGCGACCGTTGCGACTGGCGACGGCCAGTACCACCAACATGCTCAGCAGCGCACCGATAAAGGCGGCAAGGGGCAAGGTCAGCAGGCCGATGATTTCACCCACGTGCAGCACCACGATCACCGCGCCGAGGGTGGCGCCGGAGGTCACACCGAGCAGGTGCGGGTCGGCCAGCGAGTTGCGCGTGACCGCCTGCAGTACCGCGCCAATCAGCGCCAACCCGGCGCCTACCAGCGCCCCCAGTAGCATACGCGGCACACGGATCAGCCAGACGATATGTTCCTGGCCCACACTCCAGTCCACCACACCCAAGCCGAACACCTTGTTCAGCAAAATTCGCCACACCACGTCCACTGGCACCTGCGCCGAACCGAACCCCAGAGAGATCACGCAGGAGACCAGCAACAAGGCACCCAGGGCGCTTAATAACAGGACGTAGTGACGGGTGATCATTCGCCGTGAAACCCCTTGGCCAGGGTTTCAACCGCTAGCACGTTGTCGATGCTTGGTGTGGCTTGCATATAGGGGATCACGATGAAGCGCTGGTGCTTGATGGCGTCCACCGATTGCAGTGCAGGGTGGTCAAGCAGGAACTGTTTCTTCTGTTCGGCGGTGACCTCGCTGTAGTCAACGATCACGATGACTTGTGGGTTGCGCTCAACGACGGTTTCCCAGTTGACTCGAGTCCAGCTGGCGTCGATGTCATCGAGGATGTTGCGCCCGCCGGCGGCGTCGATCAGCGCCTGGGGCATGCCCAGGCGGCCCGAGGTCATGGCGCGGTCTTCGCCGCTGTCGTAAAGGAACACCCGTGGCTTGTCGGCGGGCAGGTCTTTTTGCACCTCGGCCACTTGCGCCTGCATCTGGGCGATAAGGGTATTGGCGCGATCCTGCACGTCGAAGATCCTGCCCAGGTTGCGCAGGTCGTTATAGGTATCGTCGAGGCTTGCGGCTGGGCGCTTCATCACGAACGCACATGACTCGGTCAACTCATACACATTGATGCCCAAGGGTTGCAGGGTGTAAGGCGTGAGGTCGCCGCCCACGCGCATACCGTAACCCCAGCCGGCGAAGAAGAAATCCACGTTGGCGTTGAGCAGGGTTTCCACCGACGGGTACTTGCTCGCCAGTTCCGGCAGGCCATCGAGGAGCGCGGCCATTTGCGGCGGTACTGACTTCCAGCCGGTCACGCCGCTGTAGCCGGCCATGCGTGGCTTGAGGCCCAGGGCGAGCATCATCTGGGTCATGTTGATGTCGTGGCTGACCGCGTGTTGTGGGGCTTGCTGGAAGGTTACGTCGCGGTTGCAACTTTTGATGGTCAGCGGGTATCGGGTGCTTTCGGCGAGTGCATGGGCCGCGCCGAGCAACAGAGGCAGAGACAGCAGGATGCGCAGGATCATGGCTGGGTTATCCAAGTGATTCGTGGGTAGCCGTCCAAGGGGTGAGTGTCGATCAAGGCCTCGACGCCAAACACGTCGCGCAGCAACGCGGCGGTCAGCACTTCGTGGGGCGTGCCGCTGGCGACGATGCGCCCGTGGTGGATCACGTACAGGCGATCACAGAAGGCGGCGGCCAGGTTGAGGTCGTGGATGCTGGCCAGGGTGCCGATGTTCAAACGCCTGACCAGCCTGAGCAACTCAAGTTGATAACGCGGGTCGAGGTGGTTGGTCGGCTCGTCAAGGATCAACAGTTGCGGTTGCTGGGCCAGGGCGCGGGCAAGGATGACGCGCTGTTTTTCACCGCCGGACAGGGTCGCGAAGGCATGGTCCTCGAAGCCTTGCATGCCCACCGATTCCAGCGCTTGAAGGATCAGTTGCTGGTCGTGCAGTGTGTCGCTGTCGAACAAACCCTTGTGGGGTGTGCGCCCCATGGCGACCACCTCATCCACGCGTAAGCCGAAGGTATCGGGAAACTCCTGCAGCACCACGGCGATGCGTTGCGCGCACCACTTTGCGCTTTGCTTCCAGACATTCTGGTGCGCAAGCGATACATCACCGTGTTCTGGCCGGGTGAACCGATAGGCGCAGCGCAACAGGCTGGTCTTGCCACTGCCGTTAGGCCCGATCAGCCCGACAAACTCCCCGGCACCGACGCGCAGGCTGGCGTCACGCAGTTGGAACTGGTGATGGCAGTGGTTGTGGCCGGGTGGAGTCCAAGCCAGGTCGGTGAGGGTGAGTGAGGTCATTAGAAGGTGTAGTCCGCGGTAATGAACATGGAGCGAGGTACACCTAGAATCCACTGCTGCCCATCGTTGTATTGGCTGACCGCATAAGTGCGATCGAACAGGTTATTGAGTTGCAGGCCCAGCGTGGTGTTGCGCATGGCTTTCCACGACAACGTGGCATCGACCACGGTATAGCTCGGCAGCTCGCTCTGGTTGGCCATATCGGCATAGCGTGCGTCGACGTAACGCACACCGGCAGCGGCACGCACGTTGTCGGTCACGGCCTTGCTCAGCCACAGGTTTGCGGTGCGGCGCGGAACGTCCACCGGGCGGTTGCCGTCGCGGGAGACCTGTACGCCGTTGACGTCTTGTTTGAAATCGTCGTACTGCGCCCGCACGACGGCGGCGTTGGCTTGCAACTGCCAGGCGTGGGGCAGTTGCAAGTCGAGGCTGGCTTCCAGGCCGTTGGAGGATTGTTGGCCGACTTGCTGTTTGAAGTCCGGCTCACCCGGCACATCCGTCAGCAGTTTCTTTTTGACGATGTGGTAGGCGGCCAGGGTCCATTCTCCGCGGGCACCCCAGAACGCTTGTTTGATGCCGACCTCGGTCTGCTTGGCGGTAGACAGGTCGAACTGTTGCTGGCTCGGGCTCAGGGAGATCAGCCCGCCGACGCCGTCGGTGCTGGTGGCGTACTGGCCGTAGACCGAGGTGTCCGGGGTGATCGCGTAGACCAGACCGGCTTTCCAGTTATTGCCGGTGAGGGTTTTGTCGGATTGGCCGCCAGTGCGCAGGTCGTCGCGGTCGATGTGCGCGTAGTCGCGGCGGATACCGGTGATCAGCGTGAGTTGGTCGGTCAACTGCAAGCGGTTTTCAGCAAAACCTGCGAAGGTTTTGGTCGTAGTGGAAAACACCGGTTTGAACGGGTCTTTACTGGCAAACGGCGCGGGCGCCGGGTGATACAGGTCGATGGGTTGGCCGGTTCCCGACACATCATTAAATGGCGTGTTGCTCGCCAGGCGGAAACGGATGCGGTTGTATTCCACGCCCGCTACGGTCTGGCTATCGAGGCCGAACAGGGTGTGCTTGAAGGTGAAGGTCTGGCGGTCGCCCAACTGTTCCTGATCGTGCTTGATACCGAAGTTGCCGCTGCGGGTCAGTTGGCCGTTGGTGAAATTGTAGTTCTCGGCGTTCTGCCAGCGACGCTGGTTTTTCAGGTAGTACAGCTCGTTGGTGGCGCTGACGTTGTCGTTGAGTTGCCACTCGCTGGTCAGGCGCGTCCACTGGTCGTTGTAGTGCTGGGTGTCGTTGCTGACGTTATAGTTCTTGTCGCGCAGGCCTTTGTGCAACTGGCCGTTGACCAGGGGCGTGCCGAAGTAGTTTTGTGGGCGCTGATCACCGTAGTCGCTGGCCAGGGTGAAACTCAGGTTGTCGGCTGGTTGCCAGCGCAGGGCGCCGCTGACGAAATCGCTGCTGGAATCGCCACGGTCGATGAAGCCGTTGCTGCGCAGGCGGTTGAGGTTCAAGCGGTAGCTCAAGGTGTCGGTCAGCGAGCCGCCGCTGTCGAGGGCTTGCTGCTGGCGGTCGTAGGAGCCGTAGCCAAGGCGGATATGGTTTTCGATCTCGCCCGCAAAGGGTTTTTTCGAGATCGTGTTGATCACCGCGCCGGTGGCGCCTTCGCCGTACAGCACCGAGGCCGGGCCGCGCAGCACGTCCACCCGTTCCACAGCCCAGCTGTCCACCGGGAAGGTCGAGGTGCCCATGCCGGTGTACATGCGGTTGCCGTCGTACAGCTGCATAACCGAGCTTTGGCCGGTAAAGCCGCGGGCCTGCAACGAGGTGCCGCCGTCGCCCGGCGTGCCGGTGCGGCTGATGCCGGTGGCGCGGGAGATGGCGTCCTGCACGCTGGCGTCGCCACGTTCGCGGATCTGGGCGCCGGTCTGGCTTTCAACGCTGCCGGGGGTTTGCAGCGCTGTGAGATTCAGGCGCGAACCGGCGGTGGTCGGGGTGTTGAGGTCAACGCGCTCACTATCCACTGCCGGTGCGGTAATGGGGCTGGCGGGCAGGGTCAGGGCCTGGGCGTTGGCATGCAGGGCGAGCAGGCACAGGCCGCTCGCAAGGTAGTTGTTCATCGGTCGATCAGTCGCTTCTTGAGAGGTACTCGCCGCAGGGCGCGGCGAGCAACGATAGCGCAGAAAGTGTTATAAGTTAACACTTATCGGCTGCGGGGCAAAAGTCTGCGCAAGGCTACACAAGCCCCCTGGATTGGGCATCTCGCCTGTTTCATGCGGAACCTGAAGCGGATTCACCTTGGCCAAAAAAGCGCGACAGCACCAGACGATCCAGTACCCACACCACGATCAGCGACGCCCCCACCAGCGGGAAAACAAGTGCCAGGCCCAGCATGATCACCATCGCGGTTTTCCACTTTGGCAGGTCATGACGCAACGGCGGAACACCCACGCCACCGGCAGGGCGACGCTTCCACCAGATCACCACGCCGCTGACCGCACTGAGCAGGATCATCAGGCAGATCACCAGCACGATCAGTTGGTTGACCCAGCCGAACATCTTGCCTTCATGCAGCATCACGCCGGTCTCGGTGGCGCGGGCGACCAGGTTGTAATGTTCCCAACGCACATCGGCCAGGACCTTGCCGGTGTACTGGTCCACATGCAGGGTGGCGTCATTGCGCGGGTCGTTGGCGAACACCGCGACGGTGAATACCCCCGTGGCGGTGGGGGGGAAGGCGATGCTGTAGCCGGGCTCCACGCCGCGCGCATTGGCCAGGTCGACCACTTGTTGCAGGCGCACGCTTGGTGCGGCAGGACCTGAATGCATGGCGCCGTGGTTCATGTGTTCGGCGTGGTCGCCGGACATCGGCATCGGCGTGTTTTCCATGGCCCAGGGCACGGTCTGTTGGGTGGCCGTGTTGAGCACGCGCGCCTGCTGGTCGGACTGCGGCACGTTGTTCCACATCGCCGTCGGGAAGGTGTTCCACAGCTCGGCGTATTGCTTGCCCCAGAAACCGGTCCAGGTCATGCCGCTGAGCAGCATGACCAGCAGAAATGCCGCGCCCCAGAAGCCGGCGACAGCGTGCAGGTCACGCCAGAACAAGCGGCCACGGCTGTTGAGGCGCGGCCACAATACGCCAGCCGATGACTTGCCACGCGGCCACCACAGGTAAAGGCCGGACACCACCAGCATGACGCCCCAGCCGGCGGCGAGTTCTATCAGGCGGTCGCCGGTGGTGCCGATCATCAGCTCGCCGTGCAGGGCGCGGGCAATGGCCTGCAGGTTGTATTTGGCGTCCTGCTCACCCAGGACTGTGCCGCGATACGGGTCGACGAATACGCCGATCTCGCGGCCCTGGTTGTGCATCACGAACTGCGCGCTGTTGGTGGCGTCGGCAGGCGGCAGGTATTTGCTGATCGCGGCCTGGGGGTAGGCGTCTTTGGCGCGTTGCAGCAGTTCGTCCGCGCTCAGAGCGTGCTCGGCTGTGGGTACGGTGAGCAGGTGGCCGTACATCAGCGGGTCGAGCTGGGGTTTGAACAGGTAGATGATGCCGGTCAGGGCCAGCAGCACCATGAAAGGGGCGACAAAGAGACCGGCGTAGAAGTGCCAGCGCCAGGCCAGGTTGTAGAAGGAGATCTTCGGTGTGCTCATCAGGGGCTCCGCAAGGCTTTTGATTTTTTTGTGTCGGTTACACCGCCATCGGGGGCAAGCCCCCTCCCACATTTGAAATGCGTTTCAAGTGTGGGAGGGGGCTTGCTCCCGATGCTGTTAGAAGCTCATGTCCACCTTGGTCCAGAGCGTACGCCCCGGCTCCTTGATGGCTTGCGGGTCATTCGCCGGGTAACCGAAGCCTGCGTTACCCGCCAGGTTCAAATGCTCGGCATAAGCCTTGCCGAACAGATTGTCGACTCCGGTACTGACCTTGAAGTTCTTATTGATGCGGTACGCAGCGTTGAGCGAGAACACGCCAAAACCGCCGCTCTTGTCGTAGTCCTTGCCGACCACGTTGCCCTTGTTCTGGTCGATGCGGTTTTGCGCCGCGACCACGCGCCACAAGGCGCCGGCACTCCAGTCGTCTTCGCTGTAGGTCAGGCCCAGGCGTGCATCCAGCGGCGGCATCTGCGGCAGGGCTTTGCCATCGCTGCTGTTCTTGCCCCAGGCGTAGGCGAGGCTGGCGTCGGCTTTCCAGTTGCGGCTCAGCTTGTAGGCCGCACCCAACTCGCCGCCCATGATGCGCGCGTCGACATTGCGCGCCTGGGAAGTGGTGCCCATCATGCCGGGCCGGTAGTCGAACAGGATGAAGTCGCGCACCTGGCCGACGTAACCCGAGGCCCAGGCTTCGAGGTCGGCGGTTTTGTATTGCGCGCCGAAATCCAGCTGCGTGGTCTTCTCGGGCTTCACGCCGTCAAAGGCATTCACCGAGCCGACCGCGCCGGTGTTGGGGGAGAACAATTCCCAGTAATCCGGAAAGCGTTCAGCGTGACCCAGACCCGCATAGACGGTCGTGGGCGTGTCCGCCAGGTCGTGCTCGTAGCGCACAAAGCCCGATGGCAAGGTGTCTGCGCGGGTGTCGTCGGCGGTGGGGTTGGGGCGGCTCATCATTGCCGAGCCGGTGCGTTGCCGGAAATCCTTGGCTGAGGCACGGTCCAGGCGGGCGCCGGTGATCAGGCGGTCGTTGTCGGCGGCGTACCAGGTCAGCTCGCCGAATACCCCGTAGTTGTGGAAGTTGGCGTCCTTGTTGCGCGGCAGGTCCTTGTAGGTGTCGATGCCCATGCTGCTGCGCGCGCGGTGTTCGTTGGTCTGCGCGTCCAGGCCGCCGATCAGTTGCACATCGGCCCAGCGCCAGGTTGCCTTGATGCGACCGCCCAGGGTGCGACGGTCGACGTTGGAGGCCATGGGCCCGGCCATCATGCCGCTGCCCGAAGGGACGCGCAGGCTGTAGTTGTCCATGACGTGGTCGGCGTAGTTGTAGTAGACCTGGGCCTCGACCTTGTCCAGCACCTCGCCGAGGTTGGATTTTTCGAAGCGCAGCCCGAGGCTTTCGCGCAGGAATTGCGAGCCGTCCATACCGCGTCCGGCGTAGCGCGCTTCACCGTCGCCACGGCCGGCGGTGAGTTCCAGCAGCGTGTCGGCGTCGGGGGTGAAACCCACCGCCACATCGCCATTCCACTTGTCATAGCGCGAGGCGACAGTGTCGTTGTTGCCGTCCTTGTAATCGTCGGCATGGGCCTGGTTGCCGATCACCCGCACATAGCCCAACGGGCCTCCTGCAGCAGCATCGATGACCTTGTCGAAGCGCCCGTTGGAACCGGCCAGCACACTGGCATTGACCCGCGTGCCCAGTTCGCCGAACTGCTCGGGCTCACGCTCGAACAGGATCGTACCGGCCGACGCGCCCGGGCCCCAGAGTACGGTTTGCGGGCCTTTGATTACGGTGAGCTTGTCGTAGGTTTCCGGCGAAATATACGAAGTCGGCGCATCCATGCGGCCTGGGCAGGCGCCGAGCATCATGCCGCCGTTGGTAAGTATGTTCAGGCGCGAGCCGAACATGCCGCGCAGCACCGGGTCGCCGTTGGTGCCGCCGTTGCGCACCAGGGCGAAGCCGGGGATGGTCTTGAGGTAGTCGCCGCCATCGCTCGCGGGCACCGGCTGGCGTGGATCCTTGGGGTTGGTGACAACGGTGAGGGGCGAGCTGGGGGCGATCGCGGTGATCACCGTGGGGCTCAGCTCGTGTTCGTGCGCATGGGCGTAGGGGGCAAGCAGTGCGCCGCACAGAGCGGCGAAAACAGGGGCAGCGCCCAAACGGGTGTCAGCAGAAAACCTGGACATGACAAATTCCATCAATCAATCGTAAACAACACGGCCAGCAGCCTGCGGCTGTCTAATTGAAGTCGGCCGGGGTGAAGTAACGCGGTGAAGGGCTTACGACACGATGGGCGGCGCACGACTGCGGGCGCCAGGGAAGATGCTCTGTCGGGCATGGCCCAGGCGGGGGGCGGGGATGAGTGCGTTGGCTGGCGGTGGGGTGCCGAGCGTTACGTAGGAGACGCTGCCGGGCAGGGCCGGGCAACTGAACAGCAGGCTGCAATAGCCGCATTTCTCCCAGAGGACATGATGTTCGTCGGGGGGTTTGGTCGGCTTGGGCTCGCCGTGGCACGCGGGCATGTCCATGGACATACCGGCGTGATGATCCATCGGCATCGCTTGTGAAATCAGCGGACCGATAAAGATCATCAGCATGGCGAACAGGCTGATCCAACTGCCGCGCATCACACGGCGGTGCGGAGACAACCTGGCGCGGGGGGCGCCCATCGGGTAGGTCTAGTGAGTGTGCTTATGCTCGTGCGTGGCCATCGGCGGGACCTTCTGCACCGACACTTGCACCTGAACCTTGCCTGCTTTCTCGAAGGTCAGGGTCAGTGGGAATTGCTTGCCATCGGCCAACAGGCTGCGGTCTTTGAGGCCCAGCAGCATCACGTGATAAGCCATCGGCGCGAAGGTCAGCTCACCCTTGGCCGGTACGGCAACGCTGGGCACTTGCTGCATCTTCATCAAGTCGCCTTGCATCACATGCTCGTGCAGCTCGGCTTTCTCCGCGACGCTGGTTTCAACGCTGAGCAGGCGATCCGGAGCAGCCCCGGTGTTATGAATCACAAAGTAGGCCGCCACGGTCGGCGCATTCGGTGGCAGCTCCTGGGACCAGGGATCGCTCACCAACAGGTCGCCGGCCTTGTAGTCATCGGCATTGGCAGCACTGAACACCGGCAACAGCAACGCAGCCAGAAGCAGGGAAGATTTAAGCATGGCAGTTCTCCAGAACGGTTCTAAACGCAGTTCACTTGCGAAGAAGATCAGACCGTTGGGGAGGCGCGAGGGTTAAGGCTTGGCCATTGCTGGCGCGGGGTGGGATTGCGCAATAAGCGTGGCGGCAGGCTCTGCACCGCCTCGAAGCGCGTCACATACAGCTGCGGCACATGCCCCGGCAACGCCACCAACGGCGCCGAGCCCGAGCAACACCAGCAATGCTGCATGGCAGAGTGATCGTCCGGCGCTGCCGGGATTTCCAGCTTGCCCAGGGCAATCGCCTTCAGGCTGGCACCATTGGACGAACAGAACCCACCCCACATCAGACGCTTGACCGGATCATCAGTCTGCTGCATCGCACTGGCCAACGGCATGGCAAACGCATTGAACAGCACTGCAAGGCAGGCGATCCAGGCAATTGCAAAGCGTTGACGGGCCATGGCGGATAATCCGTAGGGTTAAACGATCAGAGGGTATTTAGCCTGATCGGGGGGGATAAGTAAAAAGGGGCGGTGTGGTTTGGTGTCGCAGTGCTGGATTTGAGCGTAGACGGGAATTGAGTGGATGAGGATCTTCAGGGCTGCGCAGGTCAAATGTGGGAGGGGGCTTGCTCCCGATCGCGGTGTGTCAGTTACTGATTTGTGGCTGATCCGCCGCCACCGGGAGCAAGCCCCCTCCCACATTAGGTCGGTGTTGCTCAGAAGGGGTGTATTGCCTGCAGCACCGCAGCTACGGTTGTGAATTCTCGATCTACGGTAGCCAGCACCGGCCGCTTCAGCACCAATACCGGCACGCCACGCTCACGCGCCACTTCCAGCTTCGGTTCGGTGGCGGTGCTGCCGCTGTTCTTGCTGATCAGTACATCGATCCTGCGCCGTTCGAATAAAACCCGCTCATCCTCGATCAGAAACGGTCCGCGCGCGCCGATCACTTCACACCGCGCATTCCCCGGATAAACGTCCAGTGCGCGCAGCGTCCAGAACTGGTCGGCGGGGATTTCCTCCAGATGCTGCAAGGGTTCGCGACCCAAGGTGAACAATGGGCGCTTGAAGGGCTTCAACGCGGCTATCAGGGCGGCCCAGTCAGGCACTTCCCGCCAGTCATCCCCCACCTGCGGCTGCCACGCTGGACGTCGCAACGCCCAGCAAGGCACATCGCTCAATCGCGCCGCCTGGGCCGCGTTGTGGCTGATCTGCGCCGCATACGGATGCGTGGCATCGAGAATCAGGCTGATACGCTCGTCACGAACAAACTGCGCGAGCCCTTCAGCGCCTCCATAGCCCCCGACTCGAACCTGGCAGCTCAGGTCGGTCGGCACACGGCCTACGCCCGCCAGGCTGTAGATATGCTCCGGCCCCAGGGTGCGGGCAACGGCCAGCGCCTCCGCCACGCCGCCCAGCAACAGAATCCTTTTCATAGGGGCTTGATCACTTCCAATAGCGTGATCGGCAATGCCTGGCGCCAGGTATCGAACTCGCCCAATGGCTGCGCCTGGGCCACGTGGATGCGGGTCAGTTCGCCGCCGTGCTCGGCGCGCCAGTTCATCAAGGTCATTTCACTTTGCAGGGTCACGGCATTGGCCACCAACCGCCCGCCGGGGCGCAGGTGTTGCCAGCAGGTGTCGAGCACGCCTTCGCGGGTGACGCCGCCGCCGATGAAGATGGCGTTCGGTGCTTCCAGACCGCTTAACGCATCCGGCGCCTTGCCGCGAATCAGTTGCAGGCCGGGCACGCCGAGGGCGTCGCGGTTGTGTTCGATCAGGCTTTGGCGGCCTGCGTCGGCCTCGATTGCCACGGCGCGGCAGCTTGGATGCGTGCGCATCCATTCAATGCCGATGGAGCCGCTGCCCGCGCCCACGTCCCACAGCAGTTCGCCGGGCATGGGGGCGAGGCGGGCGAGGGTCATGGCGCGCACGTCGCGTTTGGTCAGTTGGCCATCGTGCTTGAAGGCCGCGTCGGGCAAACCTGCAAGGCGTGACAGACGTGGTGCGTTCGCATCCGCCAGGCAGTCGATGGCGACCAGGTTCAAAGCGGCAACCTCGGCGTGTTCCCACGATTGCGCGTGCCCGTCGATGCGCCCCTCAGCCGGGCCGCCCAGGTGTTCAAACACAGTAATCCGGCTGGGGCCGAAACCGCGTTCGGCCAACAACGCAGCCATCAAAGCGGGGCTGCTGCCGTCATTGCTCAAGACCAACAAGCGCACGCCAGCGGCCAGATGCGCATTAAGTGCCGCCAACGGACGAGCGACCACCGATAGCGTCACCACCTCCTGCAACGGCCAGCCCAGGCGCGCTGCCGCCAGGGACACCGACGATGGCGCCGGCAAAATCAACAACTCTTCAGCTGCCACTTGCCGGGCCAGGCTGGCGCCGACGCCATAGAACATCGGGTCGCCACTGGCCAAGACGCACACAGGCTCCCCGCGCCGCGACAACACCGGCTCCAGGGAAAACGGGCTCGGCCACACCTGGCGTTCGCCACGAATACACACCGGCAAAAGGTCCAACTGGCGTTGGCCGCCTATAATCCGCGTGGCGCGCAACAGGGCGTGCCGGGCATTCCTGCCCAGGCCCTTGAAGCCGTCTTCACCGATGCCTACAACCGTCAGCCAGGGCGACATATCAATTCCTTGAGCGACATCCGACGGGCAGGCTTTTCATGCCGCCGGACAAAGCAGGCATAATACCGCGCCTTTACCCGTCAACCGGTAGCCCCGTGAACCCAACGCCCGCTGTGAATACCACGCGCCCCTCGGCTTGTCCGGGGTTGCTGCGTATTGTCCAGGCGTTGGACGGCGGCATTTGCCGGATCAAACTCGCCGGTGGTTCGATCACCGCGGCCCAGGCCAGCGCCGTGGCCGACGCGGCCAGTACGTACGCGGGCGGGATAATCGAGGCGACCAACCGCGCCAACTTGCAGATCCGCGGCATTGGCGCCGAGCAGGACGCCTTGATCGGCAGGTTGCTTGCCGCCGGCCTGGGCCCCAATAACGCTGCCGGTGACGACGTGCGCAACCTGATGCTCAGCCCCGCTGCTGGTATCGACCCGCAGATGCTGTTCGACACCCGCCCGCTGGCCACGCAGATTCTTGCCACCTTGCAAAACCATGCGCGGTTCCACCAGCTGTCGGCCAAGTTCGCGATACAACTCGATGGCGGTGAAGCCCTGGCGATGCTGGAGCATCACCATGACCTGTGGCTGTCGGCGTTTGTGCGCGATGGTCAGACGCTGTTGGCGTTCGGCCTGGCCGGTTGTCCGGGGCTGGATGCGCCCGTGGCGGCAGTGCCGCTGGACCAGGGTCATGCGCTGGTGGTGGCGGTGCTGGAGGCCTTTCTCGACCTGGCGACGCCCGAGCAAACACGTATGCGTCATCTGCTTGTGGATAACTTGTTGGGCCGCCTGAGGCTGCCGCTGTTGTCGGCGCAGGGCTTCAAGCGCCCGGCCAGTGGTGCGTTGTTGCACATCGGCAGTTATCCACAGGGCCAAAAGAATCAGTTTTACGTCGCGGCAGTCGCGCCATTGGGCCGCCTGGATTCGCTGATGCTCCAGGGCGCCGCGCAACTGGCCAGCGAGTACGGCGATGGCACGTTGCGCTTCACGCCCTGGCAGGGCGTGCTACTGCCCAACATTGAACGCGTTGGCGCCGTGACCGAACGCCTGGCGCAACTGGGCTTTGTGTGTTCAATCGACCAACCCCTGGCGCGCATGATTGCCTGCACCGGTTCCAGCGGTTGCGGCAAGGGCCTGGCCGATACCAAGGCCGACGCGGTGCAACTGGCCGCCCTGCAACCCGGCGTCGAAGCGCACCTGTCCGGCTGCCCGCGCTCATGCGCCGCCGCGCACACCGCGCCGGTCACGTTGCTGGCGGTGAGCCCTGGCCATTACGACCTCTATTTTCGCGATGCAGCCCACTCGGGTTTCGGTCGGCTGCACGCGCGCACTCTTTCCATTGAAGCGGCGGGCGCCCTGTTACGCGCTTGCCCACGGAGCAACACCGATGATTGATTACATCCGCGACGGTCAGGAGATCTATCGCAACTCCTTTGCCATTATTCGCGCGGAAGCCAACCTGGACCGCATCCCGGCCGATCTGGAAAAACTCGCGGTGCGGGTGATTCATGCGTGCGGCATGGTCGAGGCCATCGACGGTCTGCAATTTTCCGAAGGGGCCGGCAAGGCCGGGCGCGATGCGCTGGCTGCTGGCGCGCCGATCCTGTGTGATGCGCGGATGGTCTCCGAGGGCGTGACCCGTGCGCGCCTGCCGGCCAATAACGAAGTGATCTGCACCCTGCGCGACGACAGCGTGCCGCAGCTGGCGCGGGAGCTGGGCAACACCCGTTCCGCTGCCGCCCTGGAGCTGTGGCGCCCGTACCTGGAAGGCAGCGTGGTGGTGATCGGCAACGCGCCGACCGCCTTGTTCTACCTGCTGGAAATGCTCGACGCCGGCGCGCCGAAACCGGCGCTGATCCTGGGGTTCCCGGTCGGTTTCGTCGGCGCCGCCGAATCCAAGGCCATGCTTGCCGCCGACAGCCGTGGCGTACCCTTCGTGATCATGCAAGGCCGCCTGGGCGGTAGCGCAATGGCTGCCGCCGCCGTCAACGCCCTGGCCACGGAGGTCGAATAATGCAGGTGCGCGGACGTTTGATCGGGCTGGGCGTAGGCCCCGGTGACCCGGAACTGATCACCCTCAAGGCCCTGCGCCTGCTGCGTGAATCGCCGGTGGTGGCGTATTTCGTGGCCAAGGGCAAGAAGGGCAACGCTTTCGGCATCATCGAAGGCCACCTGGTGCCACAGCAGACCCTGATGCCGCTGGTGTACCCGGTCACCACTGAAGCGCTGCCGGCGCCGCTGTCCTATGAACAAGTGATCAGCGACTTCTACGACAACGCCAGCCTCGACGTGGCCGCGCACCTGGACGCGGGCCGCGATGTGGCGGTGATCTGCGAAGGTGATCCGTTCTTCTACGGCTCCTACATGTACCTGCATGACCGCCTTGCCGAGCGCTACGAAGCCCAGGTAATTCCGGGCGTGTGTTCGATGCTCGGTGGCGCTTCGGTGCTCGGCGCGCCGTTGGTGTATCGCAACCAGAGCTTGTCGGTGCTCTCGGGCGTGTTGCCCCATGATGACCTCAAGCGCCGCCTGGCGGATGCCGATGCCGCAGTGATCATGAAGCTGGGGCGCAACTTCCCGAAGGTGCGCCAGGTGTTGGAAGAGCTGGGCCTGGCCGAACGTGCGTTGTACGTGGAGCGCG
Source organism: Pseudomonas sp. B329 (assembly GCF_023127835.1). Taxonomy (NCBI): domain Bacteria; kingdom Pseudomonadati; phylum Pseudomonadota; class Gammaproteobacteria; order Pseudomonadales; family Pseudomonadaceae; genus Pseudomonas; species Pseudomonas sp. B329. The sequence continues at coordinate 111,975 of NZ_SPKP01000011.1, forward strand.
CCACCATGGCCAACCAGAAGATCGTGCCGCTGGACCAGGTGGAGCCGATGTCGTCGCCGTATTTCTCGCTGATCATCGTGCCCGGTGAAAGGTGGCAAGGTTGATGACTCCGGCGATTGTGATTCTGGGCCAAGGCAGTTTGGCCACGGCGCGCAAGATCCAGCAGGTTTACCCTGGCGCGTTGATCCACGGCCTGGCCGCTCGGGTTGAAGGGGCGGACCAGAGCTACAGCGAGTTCGGCGCGACGCTGCGCCAGCTCTACCAGCAAGGCACGCCGCTGATTGCCCTGTGCGCGGCCGGCATTGTGATTCGCACCTTGGCGCCGCTGCTGCTGGAAAAGGGCGAGGAACCCGCCGTGCTGGCCGTGGCAGAAGACGGCAGCGCCGTGGTGCCGCTGCTGGGTGGCCTGGGCGGGGTGAATGTGATGGCGCGGGACATCGCCGCGGCATTGGGCGTATCCGCGGCAATCACCACCAGTGGCGAACTGCGTTTTGGCACCTGCCTGCTCAACCCGCCGACGGGTTATCAACTGGCGGACATTGAACTGGGCAAGCGCTTTGTCTCGGACCTTTTGGCCGGTGAGTCGGTACGCGTCGAAGGCGTGGCGCCGTGGCTGGATCAAGCCAATCTGGCCCAGGACCCACAGGCGCGCCTGGCGATTCATGTGGGCAGTGCCGAGCGCCCACCGGCAGCGAACGAGCTGCTGATTTATCCGCAAAACGTCTGCATTACCTGCAAGCCTGGTGCGCGGTTGGCTGAGCGCGTGCGCACTGCGCTGCATGAGGCGGGGATCGCGGTGCAAGCCGTGGCCTGCCTGTTGGCCAGCGACCTGCAGATGGCCGACGCCTCATTGCATGAAGCTGCGCTGGCGTTGGGTGTGCCGCTGCGTTTTGCCCCGGTGACGCCCGTTGCGGACATCAGCATTACCGTGGCCGAACAGCCCTTGGACGTGTCGCAGGTGGGACGCCCCCGTGGCCGTCTCGCAGTGATCGGCCTGGGTCCCGGCGCGGCCGAGTTGATGGTGCCGGCGGTCAAGGCGGAACTGGCGCGTTGCACCGATGTGCTGGGGTATGAAACCTATGTGCGCATGGCCGGGCCGTTCCGTGACGATCAAGTGCAACACTGCACCGACAACCGCGAAGAAATGCAGCGCGCTCGCCATGCTTTCGAGCTGGCTGCGCAGGGGCGTTCGGTGGTGGTGGTATCGTCCGGCGACCCGGGTGTATTCGCCATGGCCGCCGCGGTGATCGAGGCGCTGCACGACTCCACGGACCCGGCCTGGCATCAGGTCGACCTGGAAATCCTGCCGGGGGTTTCTGCCTCCCTGGCCACCGCTGCCCAGGCCGGTGCACCCTTGGGGCATGACTTCTGCGTCATGTCGCTGTCGGATAACCTCAAGCCCTGGTCGATCATTGAAAAGCGCCTGGACCTGGCTTCCCAGGCCGATCTGGCCCTGGCGTTCTACAACCCGATCTCGCGTTCGCGGCCCTGGCAACTGGGGCGTGCCCTGGAGATCGTCGGCCTGCACCGCACGCCCGATACGCCGGTGGTGCTGGGCCGCGACATCGGCCGCCCGGGCCAGACGCTACGCGTCACCACCCTGGGCCAATTGACGCCCGAGCAGGTGGACATGCGCACCATGGTGCTGATCGGCTCGTCCACCACCTGCGTGTTCCCGCGTGCCGGTGGCGGGGCGTGGGTGTACACGCCGCGTTGGTACGGCGACAAACCCGCCTCCTGAAAACGGCCCGCTGGCCGCCGGAAAGCTCCGAATGACCCTGGGATTCTCCTGAGGTTGTTCGGGGCTTTTTCTTTTTTTTACGGTGAAAACCGCAAGCCTGCCGGCTGTGCCTTGTGATTGCTGGGCACTGGGTTTTGACCGGTGCCACCAAGGCATGTTTGTCGCATGGAAAGCCCTCCGCCCGCTGGACTAGTGTGAAGGAAAGCCCCATGTCGGGTGCTTGTGGAGAACTGAAAAATGGAGCGACGTCACAGAAGGATCAACACTATCAAACGGCGCAAGCTGATTGCCGCCTACAAGTTGCCGGGGGCGCCAGGAGCGCACGCGGCGTTACCCCTGGACACTGACGACGACTGCAATGCGGCGGTGGTCAACAACGGGGTGATTTCCTTCGCCGAGGGGCTGTCTGGGCTGAACCGCGAATACATTCGCAAGAGTTACCTGCTGGCCAGCAGTTACGTGAGCGATGTATTGAAAGTACATCGGGGCACCGAGGCGTGGTACGACGAATTTATCAAGGTCATGGTCAGTCTTGGCTGGCTGCCGGTGCGCAGCAGTTTCGAGCGGGTCTCACGCTCCGGCAAGGGGCTGACGGTGCAATTGGCTGCGCTGAATATTATCGGCGCGCTGCTGGCGTCGATGTCACTGTCGGGGCCGCTGGTTACCGCGCTGCCAAAACTGGCCGCCGATGCGCTGGAGGCATTGAAGCGGCAGCCGGCGTCTTTTGATTTGTTCAAGCGCAATAGCGCGGTGCATGAGGGCGGTGACTTCGGCGTGGCGTCCTGCGCCGAAACCAATGGTGAAGTGATGATGGTGCTGGTGACCTTCAGCAGCCACGGCGTGAACAAACAGGTGGGAGTGCCGTTCCTTGAATGGGACAGCTCATCGTTCGAGGCTTTCAGCGGGCAAACCTGCCTGGTGCTGAACACCTCGGTGGTCAACGAAAAAACCATCCAGCTGATGCGCGAAAGCGCCGGTGACAAGGTGCAGCTGGCGATTGCCAAATACCGGATCTAAGGCACCAGGTAGCCGCGAACCCCGGTAAAAATGATTTGCGCGGCCAGGGCGCATACGAACAGGCCCATCAACCGGCTGACAATCTGCAAGCCCTGGTCGCCGAGAATCCGTTCGATACGGTTGGACAGGTACAGCACCACACCCACTGTGAGGCTGGCCAAGGCGATGCTGAGGATGGCGGTGAGCTTGTCGTCCCAGTGGGGCTGGCTCACGCCCATCACCAGCAGCGCACCGATGGTGCCTGGGCCGACAGTGAGCGGGATGGTCAGCGGCACGATGGTCACGTCCTGCTGCACGTTGTCGGTCTGCACCGCCGACTTGCCCTGAGCCATGCCCAGGGCCGAGATAAACAACACGCTGCCGGCGCCGATACGGAACGCGTCCACGGTAATGCCGAACACGCTGAAAATCACCCTGCCGAACAGGTAGAGCAACACGCTCGATACCAGAGTCGCCAGTGCGACTTTCCAGGCCAGGCGCCGACGTTCCTTGCTGGAATAGCCACGGGTCAGGCTGATAAAGCAGGACAGCACAAAAAACGGGCTGTAGAGCACCAGCATCTTCAGGTAAACGCTGAATAACACATGGAGCATGGGGGCGGCTCGCGGGCGGGGGAAGTGTGGAGGAGTCTATCCGACAGAGATCAAATGTGGGAGCTGGCTTGAACTGCGATAGCCATAGGTATCTACACAATTTTGTAGGTTGTAGCAGCCGACGGTAACCACGATGCGAAGCGAGTCGCTTTTGATCTTAGGCGCCCCGTTAAACCACGCTGGCCGGAATTCGACAGGG